>VGXK01000230.1 GCA_016873355.1 Phycisphaerae bacterium
AGCACTCGATTCGCCACCGGCAACAGCAGCGCCGAGGGTCCGATCGCGCGGCGCACGAGCACGACGATCGGCACGCGCTCGCGGATCGATTCGAGCGCGGCGGCGATGCGGTGACCGTCGGCGTCGTTTCCCATCTCGCTGTCGATGTCGAGGATGAGCACCTTCGCCTTCGCCAGCGCGTCGCGCCGTTCGGCCAGGAACTCGAAGCCGTCGGCGACGACCTCGGTGCCGATGCGGCCCACGATCGGGATGTTGATCGCCTGGCCGTCGAGCGAGACCCCGGTGAGCAGCTCCTCGAGATCGGGAGGCGTGGGCGGATTCTCGCCGGTGCCGCCCTTGGCGCTTGCGGCGGCGGCTTCCGAGAGCTGCGCCGGCGCGGACCGGGCGAACGCCGGCAGCAGAGCGACCGCGGCGAGCAGCGCCACGACGCGCCGGCTCCGCGACTCGACCGTGCGTCCCTTCGAGCTCGTCGTGGCGTTCCGCATGGATCGGTCAGTGTAGAACTCGCGCGTCACTTCGTCCCCTTCGGACCGCCGCTGCGAAGGTACTTCTCGCGCAACGCCCGCTCGAGGTCCACGTCGAGCACGTTCGCGATCGTGGTGAGCCACGCGATCACATCCGCGAACTCCTCGCGGAGGTTCGCGTCGTCGCGCTCGCCCTTCTGCGCCTTGGCGACGGCGTGGGCGAGCTCCCCGAACTCCTCGCAGAGCCAGAGCCAGGTGGCCGCCGCGCCGCGCGCACGATCCGTGGCGAGATATCGCTCGCGGATCAGCGCCTGGAATTGCGCGATCGTCAGCGGCGCCGGCGGTGTGGATGAAGCGTCCATGGCGGGACTCGAACCTGCAACCTTCGCCTTCGGAGGGCGACGCTCTATCCGATTGAGCTACATGGACTCGTCGGAAGCGGAGATGATACCCGCATGTCCCGGGCCGTCGCCTCGATGCCGCCGCGGACCGAGTCGTCCGCGCCGCCGGCGTCGCTGGCGGTGGTGGGCGCGATCACCTTCCTGAACTCGCTCGGCAGCGGTCTGCTCTGGTCGGGCATCTTCTTCGTCACGGAGCAGTCGCTCGGCTGGGGACCGCGAGCGAACTTCCTGCTGGCGCTCGGCGCGACCGTGGTCTACGCCGCGTGCGCCTTCCTCTGCGGCGCGATCGTCTCGCGCCTGTCTCGGCGCATCTCCACGCGCGGCGTGGTGGCGCTGCTCATGACCATGCAGCTCGTCGGCGGCGCGGTCGCGCCGATCGGCGCCATCGGGCTCGTGCTCTGCGCGCTTCTGGCGAGCGCGGCGGGCGCGATCCTCTGGCCGATCATGGAGGGGTATCTCAGCGCGGGCCGGCACGGGCACGGACTCCGCCATTCGATCGGCGCGTTCAACCTGGTCTGGATGAGCGCCACGTTCACGGCCCTGCTGCTCATGGCGCCGGCGATCGCGTCCGGCCACGCGGTGACGGCCATGCTGCTCTTCGTGCCGGTGAGCGGCGTGTCGCTGCTGCTGCTGCCGCGGCTGCCGAGGCATCCGCCGCCGCATGGCCCGGAATCCGAGCATCGCCATCGACCCGACGGCGAGCGCGCCCTGCGCGACGCCACGCGCGTGCTGCTGCCGGTCGGCTACATCCTGATCGGCTCGCTCGGCCCGACGATTCCCTTCCTGCTCGGCGAGATCCAGGTCGATCCGGGGCTGCGCACGCCCGTGACCGCGGTGTGGATGGTGGCGCGTCTCGTCACCGTGATGGCGCTGATGCGGCTTGCGTTCTGGCATGGTCGTCCGGGCGCGCTCGTGCTCGGCTTCGTGCTCGCCGCCGGCGGCTTCGCCGTCATCGCGATGGCGAATTCGCTCGAGGTCATGCTGGGCGGACTCGTGCTCTTCGGCATCGGCCAGGCGATCATCTACTTCGCGGCGCTCTACTACGCCATGGCGGTCGGCGGCGCGGAGATCGGCGCGGGCGGCGTCTTCGAGGGACTCATCGGCCTGGGCTACGGCGTGGGGCCGATCATCGGGCTCAGCGTCGGATCGGGCACGGAATACGTGTGGGGCGTGCTGCTCGTGAGCGTGGCGGTGACGGCGATCGCGTTCGGGCGCATGGCGGCGGCGCGCCGCGCACGGCGCCGCAGGGGCGATGCCGCGCCGCGAAGTCCGTGACGGCGGGTCGAAGCCCGCGATCGTCGCCCGGCGCAGCCGCTCGTCCGATCAGATCGAGTCGAACGCCTCGAGCGCGCGGGTCCGCCCCTCGGCGTGATCGACGATCGGCCGCGGATAGTCGCCGCCGAGCTCGATGCCCGCATGCGACAGCGCGCTCGCCGGCGCCTGCCACGGTCGATGAATCCACTTCGGCGCGAGACCCGCGAGCTCCGGCACCCAGCGGCGCACGAATCGCCCCTCGGCGTCGAAGGAAGCGCCCTGGGACACGGGATTGAAGATGCGGAAGAACGGGGCCGCATCGGCGCCGCATCCGGCGCTCCACTGCCAGCCCATCGTGTTGTTCGCGAGATCGGCGTCGACGAGCGTGTTCCAGAACCAGCGCGCGCCCTCCTGCCACGGCTGCAGCAGGTGCTTCACCAGGAAGCTGGCCGCGATCATGCGAACGCGGTTGTGCATCCATCCCGTGGCCCAGAGCTGGCGCATGCCCGCATCGACGAGCGGATATCCCGTGCGACCACGCTGCCAGGCGCGGAGCAGCGCCGCGTCCCGCCGCCACGGAAGCCGCGCGAACTCGGGCCGCAGCGGCGCATCGGTCGTGCTCGGAAACGCCGCGAGCACGTGATGCGCGAACTCGCGCCAGCCGAGCTCGGCGCGGAAGACGCGGATCGATTCGATCGCCGCCGCCGCGTCGTCCGGCGCGGATCCGGTTCGCGGTCGCGCGCGCGCGGCGTCGAGCCGGGAGCGCGGCGGGCGCCGATCGCCGCGCAGCGTTCGCTCCATCCTGGCCAGATCGTGCCAGAGCCGGCGAACCGAGATCTCGCCGAAGTGCAGATGCGGCGAGAGCATGCTCGAGCCTCGCTCCGCGCACCGATCGCGCCCCACGGCGTACGATCGAAGCGCTCCGCGCGCAAAGACCTTCCAGCGCTTCGCGGCCCCCTCCGAACCCGGCGTCCACTCGGATCGAAGCCCCTCGTCCCAGGCGATCCGCGGCTCGAGCTCGAGCGAGTCGAGCGGGGCGGACGCCACCGCTTCGCCGGCGTCGACGAGCTGTCGCGGGGCCCGCAGCGGCGCCGAGTCGGCGCCTCGCTCGAGGCACGACTTCCAGAACGGCGTGAACACGCGGTACGGAGTGCCCGCGCCGGTCCGGATCTCGCCGGGATCGTGCAACAGGGCTCCGTCGAAGCGGGCGAAGCGCACTCCCCTGGCCGCGAGCTCGCGCCCCGCTCGAGCGTCGAGTTCGACGGCCGCCGGCTCGCATCGAGCCGTCGTCACCACCCGTTCGGCGCCCGTCGCCTGGGCCACCTCGGCGAGATGCCCGATCGTGTCGCCGCGCCGAAGCACGAGGCGGGCGCCGAGCCGCCGAAGCGCCGCGTCGAGCGCGGCGAGCGAGCGATGCAGCCACCAGCGCGATGCGGCGCCCGGCGCCCAGTCGCCGTCGGCGGCGTCGTCGAGCACGAACATGCAGACGACCGCGTCCCGCGACGCCTCCGCGAGCGCCGGATGGTCGTCGATTCGCAGGTCGTTCCGAAACCAGACGATCGTGGTGCTCATTCGATGCGAGCCTCGTTCCGTCGCTTCGCCGCCGGCGTCGCGCATGGCGGCGCCCACGCGCCTCCTTCGCTCACTGGTCTCGGCATGGTCCGCTCAACCATCGACTCGCCCGAACTGGAATCGAAGCGCGCGCTCGAGCGACGGGAACGCGAACCGGAATCCGTGGTCGAGCAGCTTCGTGGGCTTGACGAACGCGCCGCGCAGCAGCAATTGATCTCCGAGTTCGCCGAGCACGAGCCGGATGGCCGGTGCGGGCGCCGGACACAGGAACGGCCGCCGCAGCACTCGCGCGAGCGTTCGCCCGAAGTCGCGGTTCGAGCACGCCTCGGGCGCGACCCCGTTCACCGCGCCGAACACGCTCGGCGTGACGATGGAAAAGAGCACCGCGGCGATGAGATCGTCGACGGCGATCCAGCTCATGCCCTGCCGCCCGCTGCCCACGCGCCCGCCGAGTCCGAGGCGGAAGATGCGCGCAAGCGTCCCGAGCGCTCCGCCCCGCGCCGAGAGCACGAGCCCGATGCGAAGGTGCACCACCCGAACACCCGCCGCCTCCGCCTCCTCGGTCGAGCGCTCCCAGTCGGCGCAGACGTCGGAAAGGAATCCGTTGCCGCGATCGCTGCGCTCGTCGACTTCGCGCGAGCCGCGGTC
>VGXK01000231.1 GCA_016873355.1 Phycisphaerae bacterium
CCGGCTGCTCGACGAACTGACCGCCTGACGGCGGATCGCCGCGCTTCGGCGCCGGAGATCCGCATCGCTTCGCGTCGCCATCGCCGACGCGACGCGTCGAAGCGCGGCACAATCCAACGCATGCGGGCCTGGTGGATTCTCCCGTTGCTGCCGATCGCACTCGGCGTCGCGACCACGCTGTTGCTCGGTCGAATGGCCCTGGACGGCGCGGATCGGGCCACCGGCTCGAGCAGCTCCATGCTCGTTCGCAACGGCACCGAGCTCTGGTTCGTTCGACGGCTCACGAGCTTCGGCCTGGAATGGATCAATTGCGAGCGCAGCTGGCCGCCGCTTGCGAACGAGGCGACGACGATGATCGACATTCCCTCGTGGGCGATTCCGCCGAACGCGCCGGTGGAGGCGACGGAGCTTCGCGTCGCCACGCTCGCCGTCGGATGGCCGGCGCCCTACCTCGTGCGGCAGTGGACGGTGACCCGCCAGACGGAGATCTTTCCGCTTCCCGTCGAACTCGACGATGGCGCGGACAGCCTGCGTCGCGCCGCAGAACGACTGCGGCAGTCCGATCCTGCACAGCGCCGAATCCTTTGGCGCGGCGCGATCCTCGATGTGGGCGTGCTCTCGCTGGCGTGGCTCGTCGTGGGGTGGACGGGCGCCACGCTGTATCGCGTGCTACACGGGAAGCAGAGGAATGACGAAGCGGACGAGCAGCAGGAGCGCGGCGGTGAGGCCGGCCATTCCCAGCAGGATCTGCAGCGTCATTCCGATCACGCTTGACCAGTAGCGGTCGAAGTCGGTGAGGCGCACCGCCTTCCACGACATCGAGATTCCCAGGACGAGCGGGCAGAGCAGCAGCCACCACCACGGCCCGGGCGCCGGCAAGGGCGAAACGAATGGAATCCACGCGAGCGTTTCGCCCGCGATCGTTGCGCCGAGCACGCCGGAGGCGATCACTCCTCCTCCTCCGAGGCGCGTCGCGCTCGAGCCGTCGCGTCCAGCATGACCACGAGATTCATGAGTCCGCCGAGCGCGATGTAGAGCGTGCCCACGTCGTTCACCACTCCGATTCCCTTCAGCGTGCTCACCATGGTCTGTCCGGGAGGTGCGCCGGGGGCCGATGCGGGCGCCGGACTCGGAACCAGCTCGCCGACTCGCCCGGACTTGAGCACCTGCTCGTTGCCGAAGTCGGCAAGGAACGCGATCGGCCCGTTCCAGGCCTGCGCCAGGAACCATGGTCCGTCCTCGCGCTGATCCACGCTGTCGAGACCGCCGATGAGCAGACCTGCGGCGAAGAGGCCGATCACCGATCCACCTGCAAGCACGGCGCGCCGGCGTTCGCCAAGCCACCAGTGACCGAGTCCCGGCAGCGCCCACGCCAGCAGATACGCCAGCCATCCCCGACCCGCAAGCGCTGCGCCGACTCCGATGACGAGAAGAATGAAGGTCTTCGAGAGGAGGAGCACGCGAGCGCGATCCAATGGTCGCCGCGGCAGATGCTACAGTAGCCGCGCCGCATGAGTCAGCCGCCGTCGCAACCGTCGCCGTCCACTCCCGAGTCCGATCGTCGACAGAACGTGGTCGATCGCCGAACGGGATTGGACCGCCGCCAACTCGAAGTGCCGAATCCGACGAACCTCGAGCGGCGCCGGGGACCCGGACGTCGTCTCACCGACTTCGTGAAGTCGGCGGAAGAGGGCGAGATGAATCGCGAGCAGTTCCTCTTCCTGCTGGCGATCGATTCGTTCAAGCGGGTCAACCACAAGACCTTCCCCACCTGGACGGATGTGCTCGAGATCGTCCGGAAGCTCGGATATCGCAAGACGATGAAGACCGAGCTCAAGCTGGGACAGAACGTGCCGGACTGGACGGAGCGCCCGGACGTGCCCAGCGGCGTCGACAAGGAGTCGGAAGAGTCGGAAGAGTCGGAAGCGTGATCGCCGGCACGGCGGAACGCCGACGCGGCGGCGCAGGGCACCGTTCGGCCGGCGGCCTCGAACCCCCGAATCAGGCCTGTTTCGCCGCGAAATAGTCCAGGTTGATCTGGATGTACTTCTGCCATTCCGCGGGCAGATCGTCCTGCGGGAAGATCGCGTGCACGGGGCACTCGTCGACGCAGAGTCCGCAATCGATGCAGGTGTCGGGGTCGATGTAGAGCTGCGTGTGCTGCCCGTGGTCGCCGTCATCCTTCGTGGGATGAATGCAGTCGACCGGACAGACCTCGACGCACGCGGTGTCCTTCGTCCCGATGCACGGTTCCGCGATGATGTGAGCCATGGCGCGTCAAGCATGGTACGGCAGGCGCGCATGCTGCGCACGCCGCCCCGCTGCGCGCGCCGAAGGGTCCGACAAAAACGCCGCCGGAGCCGACATGGCCGGCTCCGGCGACTTCTGTTCACTTCGGCAAAGAAGAGTTACTTGCGGGACTTTCGCTTCTTCTTCGCGGCCTTCTTCTTCGCCTTCTTGCGAGCTGCCATAGGTCCGGGCTCCCTTCGTTACGCGTGGTCGGAGTAAGGTGAGTCTGCCCGCGTAACGAAAGCAGACTCCCATGTGGAGTTGTACCCTTATCGGCCACGCATGCAAGCCCTCTGCAAAGAAATCGCGCAACTTCGTCCGGCGCGCTCGAGCGCCTCGACATGACGAGCGCGGGCGCGCTGCGCATCGTCGTGCACGGCGCGAAGGGGCGCATGGGCACGAGACTCGTCGCGCTGGCGCGCAACGACACGCGCCTGCAGCTCGTCGCGGCCCTCGATCTCGGTGACGACGAGGCGTGGATCGCGTCGTCCGAGGGCGCGGATGCGGTCATCGACTTCTCCTCCGATCTCGGGGCGCAGAGTGCGGTGCGCGTGGCGCTTGCGAAGCGATGTGCGCTGCTCGTCGGCACCACGGCGCTCTCTCGGACCACGCTCTCGATGTTCGACGACGCCGCAAAGTCCATTCCGGCGATGGTGGCTGCGAACACCTCGCTCGGCGTGGCCGTCGCACGGCGGCTCGTCCGGCAGGCGGCGCAGATGCTCGGCGACGCGTTCGACGCGGAGATCGTGGAGCGTCACCATCGGCTGAAGAAGGATGCGCCGTCGGGAACGGCCAAGCTGCTCGAGGAATCGCTGCGGGCCGGCGGGAGGCCGCTCGAGCCGTCCCGGATCCACGCCCTTCGGGGCGGCGACGTGATCGGCGAGCACGCGGTGTCGTTCTGCGGCCCCGGGGAAGTGCTCGAGATCCGCCATGCGGCGACGAGCCGCGACCTCTTCGCGCTCGGAGCGCTGACGCTCGTCTCCTGGCTCGTGCGGCAGGCGCCGGGGGCGCACTCGGTCGACGAGTGGATCGAGCAGCGCCTCTCCCGCACGGCGACGCCATCGCCATGATCACGGCGCGGACGCTCGGCAACGGTGCGAGGCTCGTCGTCGAGCGGCTCGAGGCGCCTCGAAGCGCCGCCATCGCCTGGATGGTTCCGGCGGGAAGCGCCGGCGATCCGCCGGGAGCGCAGGGAGAGGGCGCGAGCACGGTGCTCGCGGAGATGATGCTGCGAGGCGCGGGAGCGCAGGACGCCCGCGCGCACAGCGAGGCGCTCGACTCGCTCGGAATCGATCGCCGCACCTCGGCGAGCGTGCACCACATCGTGCTCAGTGCCACGCTGCTCGGCTCGCTGATCGAGGAGGCGCTGCCGCTGCTGGCGCCGATGGTGACGGCGCCGCGACTGGAGCCGAAGCACCTCGAACCCGCGAAGCGCCTGGCGATCCAGGCGATCGACGCGCTCGACGACGAGCCGCAGCACCTCGCGATGATTCGGCTCGTGGAGCGCTTCTTCCCGGCGCCGTTCAATCGATCCGGACTCGGCGATCGGGCGGGAATCGAGTCGCTCTCGATCGACGCGGTGCGCCGCGCATGGCGCGAGCGCTGCGTGCCGATGGGGTCCGTCATCGCGATCGCGGGCGCGGTCGACCCCGACGCGGTGGGTCGTCGGCTCGAGTCGCTGCTGCGGGACTGGAAGGGCGAGACGCCCGAACCGTTCGAGACGGCGCCGCCGGCGGGCGGTTCGCAGCATGTACCGTCGCCGAGCGCGCAGACGCACCTGGCCATGGGCCTCTGGGCGCCGCCGGAATCGCATCCGGACTCGCTGCGGCACCGCATCGCCGTGCGGATCCTGGGCGGCGAGACGAGCAGCCGGCTCTTCACGGAAGTGCGCGAGCGGCGCGGGCTCTGCTACTCGGTGGGCGCTTCCGCGAGCCTCGGCCGTGATCGAGGCAGCACCACGATCTACGCGGGCAGCACTCCCGAACGGGCCCAGACCACCCTCGACCAGATCCGGCTCGAGATTCGACGACTCGCCGACGGA
>VGXK01000232.1 GCA_016873355.1 Phycisphaerae bacterium
TGCCCGACCTGGTTCTCCCAGAGTCGGCTCTGGCTCTCATGGATGGAGAGCGACACCGCCTCGCCCATCGGCAGACCGATCCACGACGCCGGAAGCCCCTGCTCGTACATGCCGTGTCCGGACTCGTGCATCGTCGAGCCGAGCCCGTCGAGCATGCAGGTCTCGCCGAAGCGCGTGGTCATGCGCACGTCGCGGCAGTGGCTTCCCCCGCAGAACGGATGCGTGCTGCGGTCGAGGCGCCCGCGCCGGAAGTCGAATCCGATGCGCTCGGCCACCATGCGCACGAATCGCTCCTGCGCATCGACCGGCAGCGCGAACTCGTTGAAGGCGTTCGACGGCTTCCTCGGCGCGCCGTCGAGGCGGCCGATGAATGCGACGAGCCGCTCGCGAAGCGGCGCGAAGACCGCCTCGACCGACTTCGCCGTGCAACCCGGCTCGAAGCCCTCGGCGAGGGCGTCCCACGCCTCGCCCGATCGATCCCATCCGAAGCACTCGGCCTTGCGGCGATTGAGCGCCACGATGCGCTCGAGCCACGGCCGGAAGCGTGCGAAGTCCGAATCGCGGCGAGCCTCCGCCCACTCGTGCTGCGCCTTGCTCGACACTTCCGCCAGCTCCGCCACGAGCGCCGCCGGGAGCTTCACCGCGCGCTCGTAGTCGCGACGGATGCCGGCCAGATTCACGCGCTCGGGCGAGGTCGGTTCGAGGTCGGCGCACTCCGCGTCCGCCGCCGTGAGCAGCTCGCCGATCCGCGGATCGGTGAGCATCGAGTGCGAAAGTCGCGCCAACTGCGAAAGCTGGCGGCTTCGATGCTCGACGCCCTCCGCCGGCATCATGGTCTCCTGATCCCACGAGAGCAGCGCGGCGGTGCTCTCGAGCAGGCGCCCGTCCCGGACGAGCGCGGTCAATTGCTCGAGCTTCGTGCGGTGGGATGATGGCGCATCGGTTCCGATCGTGGGCATGACGGGTCCTCGCTTCGATCCGCGCGATCGCGGAAGGTGAATCGCAGAGCCTCTCTGAAGCGAAGGCCCGCCGCAAGCGGCGGGCCCTCGAAGTGCATCCTTCGTTGTCGCCCCCCGCCGATGCGATCGGCAAAGGGGAACGGAACCGAACGGTCGGCTCAGCTTCCCTTGCCGGCCGTGCCGGTCGCCGTCGCCGCGGGCACTTCCTTGGTTCCCGTCGAGGCGTCGACCTTGTTCACGGAGCCAGCGCCGCTTCGCGTGCCGCTGTTGTCCGGGACCTTGAGCTCGGTGGTCAAGTAGGTGAGCACGGCGTCGCGCTCGGCGTCGGCGCGGGAGCGCGCGTAGTCGACGGCGTTCCAGCCTCGCGTGTCGGTCACCATGAGTTCAGGCTTGCCCGCCACGACCGCCTTGATCTTCTCGAGCGAGCCGTTCTGGCACGCAAGCAGGAACGGCGTCATCCCCTGGCGATTCCGCACCTCGAGCTTGGCGCCCTTCCCGACCAGCATCGTGACCGACTCCGTCTTTCCGTTGCGGCACGCACGCATGAGCGCCGTGTCGCCGGTGAGAAGATCCGCCGCCTCGACGTTGACCTTGCCGCTGGCGAGCAGCACCTCCACGTTCCGGGGGTTGCCGAGATTCGCCGCCCAGATGAGCGGCGTCATGCCGTTGCCGTCGGCGATGTTCGGGTCGGCGCCCGAATCGAGCAGGAACTGCACCGCTTCCGGAGATCCGAGAGCCGCGGCCCACTGGATCGGAGTTCCGTTGAGCTGGTCGCGGGCGTTGATGTCGGAGCCTTCCTTCAGCAGGCGCCGAAGCGACTCGACCGATCCGCCCTCGGCGGCGAGCGCCAGCGGCGTTCGTCCCGTGCGGTCCGTGGCCTTGATCGACGCGCCCTTCGCGAGCAGCGCCTCGACGATCTCGATCTTGCCGTTCTTGGCCGCCCAGTGCAGGGCCGTGCGCTGCGTGCCGGGATCCGCCTGGTTCGCATCCTGGCCGCTCTCGAGCATTCGAGTCACTTCCGCCAGGTCGCCGCGCTGGGCCGCGAAGACGAGTCCGCTCGGAGGCACGCGCGTCGCCGCGGGGTCGCGCGGCGTTCTCGCGCCGGCATCGGCCGCGGCCGGACGCTCGACCGGTCGCCGGATCATGACGTTGAGCGACGACGCCTTCGGGTGATCGGAGGCGAACTGGGCGCGGAAGACCCGACCCGACTCGGCCCACTTGTCCCAATCGATGCGAACCTTCTGCTCGGTGCGCGCATTCTGCGCCGCGTCGGCCATGTCCTCGGCGATGCCGATCGCCGGCGTCATGCTCGTGATCTTGAACGGCGTTCCGTCCACCGCGGTGAAGACCACCGACTCGGACGGCGCGCGGCCGGAATTGCCGGGAGCCTCCATGAGCTCGGGAACGATCTTCACGTACTCGGGAATGGTGCCCTTCACGTTGAGTCGGATCGGCGCGTGGCCGTCGATCTGCAGCGTGATCGTCTTGTTGAGCGGCACGCCCGCGCGACCGCCGGGCTTCAGCGTGATTTCCATCTCGGCGCTCTCACCGGCCGGAATCGGCTCCTTCGGCCAGATGGGAGTGGTGCAGCCGCAGCTCGGAATCGCGCGGGCGATCGAGATGGGCTTGTCGCTGATGTTGACGATCTTGACCTTGCCGGTCTGCGGCACGTCGACCTGCATCTCGCCGAAGTTCATCTCCTCGGGCTCGAATCGGATGATCGGCGTGGTGTCGAGCGACTCGTCGACGGCCGGCGCCTCCTTCGAGACGTTGATCGGCACCGGGCCGCGGCTGCTCGTGTCGAGCACGGGGCCGCCGGATCGCTGATTCGCCGGGCGCTGGGCGCCTTGCGAGAGCTGCACGGGCGTGCGCTTGGCTGTCGGAGGCGCCGCGGGCTTCGCATCGGGCTTCTGCTGCTCGTTCGAGGCGGGCTTCGTGCCGCCGTCGGCCGGGGGCGCGGCCTGAGCGAACAGGGCGCTCGCGGCGACGAGCGATGCCATTGATGCGACGACCAAGCGGGAACGAAGTGACGACATGTTTCTGTCTCCTGGCGAGTCGAAAGGACCGGGTCGCGGATTGTACTCCACGCGCATGCGCCACCAAGTGGTTCGGTGCGTTCGACCCACATCGACCGATCCGCGACGCCACTTCACGACGCCTGAAAGCGACCCCGTAGACTGCGCCGCATGGCCGAAACGCCCGCCGTTCCCGATCACATCGCCAAGCCACATCTGCGCAACTTCCAGCCTCTGCCGATCGAGCGGGAGGGGCAACGACTCGCCGGGCTGCGCGATCCGACGCTCATTTCGCAGCAGATGATGGTGCTGCCGCCGCAGGCCATCCAGCTCGTCGCGAGCTTCGACGGCTCGCGTTCGCTCGCGGAAATCAGCCGCACCTTCGGTGTTCCGCAGGAGGCGTTGACCGATCTGGCGCGCAAGCTCGACGAGATCGGAATGCTCTGGGGTCCCACCTACGAGGGTCTCGAGCGGGACCTTCGCGGAAGGTTGCGCACGTCCGGGCGGTTTCCTTCACCGCATGCGAGTCAATGGGGCGCGAGCGAGTCTGAGTGCCGCGGCCGTCTCGATTCGCTTCTCGCGGACGCGGAGGATCCCGAGCTCGACGCGCCCGTGCTGGGACTCGTGGTCCCGCATCTCGATCCAGAGCGCGCCGCACCGGTCTACGCCGCTGCCTATCGCGCGATCCAGGGCGCCCCGAACCCGGATCGCGTGGTGCTGCTCGGGACGAATCACTTCGGCGCCGGCGACGGTGTCACCGCCACGCGCTTGGGCTTCGACTCGCCGCTCGGCGTCGTCGAACCCGACCTTGCGGTGGTCGACGATCTCGTCTCGCGCCTGGGCGACCGCGTGCTGAAGGACGAACTGGATCACTTCGGCGAGCACTCGATCCAGCTTCACCTGCCGTGGATTCGTCACCTTTGCGGCAACGCGCCGATCGTGGCCCTGCTCGTGCCGGATCCGACCGTGGCCATGCTCGCCGACGACGGCGAGCGAGCCTCGGCGGCCGAGCTGAATTCGGCTCTCGCGGAGAGTCTGCGCCGCGCCGGCGGCCGCTCGCTGTTCATCGCCTCGAGCGACCTGAGCCATGTAGGGCCTCAGTTCGGAGACCCCAGGCCGGTGGACGAGCAGCAGCAGGATGAGGTCGAGCAGCACGACCGCGAGATGCTTTCGGTCTACATGGAGGGAGCGCCGGATCGATTCACGGCGGCGCTTGCCGGCGGAGGCAATGCCACCCGATGGTGCAGCATCGGCAGCATGGCGGCCGCGCTGGCGCTTGCGCGCCCCAGATCGGTCGAGCTCATCGAGTACTCGGGGTCGCTCGACTA
>VGXK01000233.1 GCA_016873355.1 Phycisphaerae bacterium
CGATCCGCGCTTCGACACGCGCACGAGGTGCACGATCTCCACCGCGGTGAACGCCTTCAGATGGAGCCGCGGCGCCGCCTCGCGGATCGCCCGCAGCATCGACGGATACCAGTCGAAGGGAAGCCACGGATGCAGGCCGCCCACGATGTGGAGCTCCGTGGCGCCCGCCGCGTCCGCGTCGCGCGCCTGCCGCACGATGTCGTCGATCGAGAACTCGTACGCGCCCTCGTCGCCCTTCTTCCGTGCGAACGCGCAGAAGCGGCACGAGAGCGCGCAGAGGTTCGAGTAGTTGATGTGGCGGTTGACGTTGTAGTACGCGATCGATCCGTGCAGGCGCCGCCGGACCAGGTCGGCCAGCCGGCACAGAGCGTGCAGATCGTCCGTCTCGTAGAGCCGGCGCCCGTCGTCGAGCGAGAGGCGACGGCCTTCGAAGACGCTCGCCGCGATGCCGCGCAACCGCTCGTCCCGCACCGGCGGCGGTGCGTCGGTCGGGCCCAGGTCCGCGTTGGCGTTCGCCGCGGCGATCGTCACGCCGCAAGTCTAGAGAACGAGATTCGACGCGTCGTCGCGCTCGAGTCGGTGCCCGATCCGGCCGAGGAATTGCTTCATGCGAAACGACTCGTCGCGCGGATCCCTGCCCTGGCATCGGGCGATCGCGGCCGTTGAATCGGGCGTGGCGGACGCCCGTGCCAGGCGACTCGATCGCGTGCTCGCCGCCCAAGCGCGCGGATCGCTCTGGAAGCCGACCGGTCGCGTTCCCGGGGAGCCGATTCCGTTTCCGCGCGACGGCCGCATCGAACGCGGCGACCTCGACGCAGGCGGGAGCGGCAACGGCGACCATTCTCCGACGCCCCGCGCCGCGTAGCGACGGCGCCGGTCCCGGCTTATCGACCGTCGAAGACGGCTCGCGTGTTGGGAGAGTTCCCGCCGCGGGCTATTCTCCGCTCATGCCTTTCCGTCGTCGCATCGCGGCCGCCGCGCTTTCGCTGCTTCTCGCCGGCTCGGCGACGGCTCAGTTGCGCGTGGCCTTCTACAACGCCGCGGGACTCCAGGGAAACATCGGCGCGATCACGAACGTGATCGCGAACATCCACGACGACGATCGTCCCGGATTCGCCGTGCCCGCCGACGTGCTCGTCTTCACGGAAGTGCGGCAGTCGAGTCTCGCATCGCTCGTCTCGATCGTGTCGAACGCGGCGTCGCCGGGAACGGGCTACGTGCTCGGAACCTTCACGACGAGTCCGTCCGAGGACCAGGCGACCGGCGCGAACGCGATCTTCCTGCGCTTCGGCCGCGTCTTCGAGATTCCGTCCGGCCATCTCGACATTCCGACGGGCGCGAACCGCAACACCGATCGCTGGCTGCTCCAGCTCTCCGACTACGGCTCGCCGGCGGTGCAGCTCTACGTCTACAGCTCGCACCTGAAGGCGGCGCCCGGCAGCGACAACGAAGCGCTGCGGCTCGAGGGCGTGAACGCGATTCGCGAGAACTCGAACGCGCTGCCGGCGGGAACTGCGATTCTCTACGCCGGCGACTTCAACTTCTATTCGTCGAGCGAGAGCGGCTACCAGGCGTTCCTGGCGCCGCCGGGCAGCGGGCAGGCCTTCGACGAACTGCCCGGAAGCTGGGGCGGCTCCGGCAACGCGATCAAGCACACGCAGTCGCCGCGCGAGGTGAGCCGCGGTCTCACCGGCGGCGGAATGGACGATCGCTTCGACCAGCAGCTCTTCTCGTCCACGCTCGTCGACGACTCGGGACTCGCGGTGATCGCCGGCACGATCCGCGCGCTCGGCAACGACGGCCTTCACTACAACACGGCGATCAACGACGGCGACAACCACTACTTTCCCGGGCAGATCGCCCGGTCGAACGCGCTGGCGAACTCGCTGCACGACGCGAGCGATCATCTTCCGGTCGTCGTCGATCTTCAGCTTCCCGCGGTGCTCGAGGCGTGGATTCCCGCGCAGCCCGGCAAGGTGATCAAGAACGCGTCCGTCTCGGTCGAGGCGCGGATCTGGAACGGCGTGAGCGTCGTGACGGATCTCGGCGTCGATCCGCTCGCCTTCAGCGCCGTCGGCTCGGGCGCGGTCTCGGGAACGGGCTCCGGCACCGCCGCGATCGCACCGGAGTACACGAGCCGATTCTTCCCCCTCAACACCTCGACCATCGGCAACGTCTCGGGCACGGTGACCGTGACGACCTCGAACGAGAGCGCGCAGCTCGCCTGGACTCCGCTTCCGGTGACGGGCAAGGTGGTGCGTGCGAGCAACGCGAGCTTCTCCGGCTCCTCGGATCTCGACGCCACGATCGCGCACTTCGACGTCCGCTCCGGCGCCGGCGTGGTGACGCTCGATGTGCCGGTGTACAACCTCGGCTACGACTCGAACCAGGCGCTGCTCGACGTCGACTCGACGGCGCTGCTTGCCGGCTCGAGCGCCTTC
The DNA here is from genome assembly GCA_016873355.1 of Phycisphaerae bacterium. Classification (GTDB taxonomy): domain Bacteria; phylum Planctomycetota; class Phycisphaerae; order Phycisphaerales; family SM1A02; genus VGXK01. The sequence goes on from VGXK01000233.1 coordinate 2,442, forward strand.
TCCGTCATCGACGGAAGCGAGCTCGGCGTCGGCTCCTCGCCCACGATGCTCCGCTTCGGATTCGACACGACGGGCGCCTCGGGAACGCAGAGCCGCAGCGCGGTGATCTCCGTGAGCGACGAGAATCTCCCCGGCGCCGCCCAATCGACGCTCTCGCTGACGCTCGAGGTGTCGATCGGCGCCGAGATCCCGGGTGATCTCGACGGCGACGGCGACGTCGACGGTTCGGACCTCGGCTCGCTGCTGGGATACTGGGGTCCGTGTCCGCCTCCGTGTCCGGCGGACCTCGACGGCAACGGCGTCGTCGACGGCGGCGATCTCGGCGCCCTGCTCGGCAACTGGAGCTGAACTCGATGAGACGAAACGGCATTACCGCGCTCGGCCTCCTGCTCGCATCGACCGTCGCGATCTCGCCCGCTTTGGCGGTCGACCTCGCCGTCTCGTCGATCGAAGTCACGCAGGGCTTCCAGAACGGCTCGACCGGACTCACCGCGGAGCGCGCCACGATGATTCGCGTGAAGGTCGCGGTGACCGGAAGCGGCGCAGGGGTTCCGGGGGTGGATGCGGTGCTCCGCATGGTCGTGGACGGCGTCGACTGGCCGGCGGGACCGTACTTCTCGGCGAACGGACCGATCACGGCGCCGCTGGCGCCGAACTCGGCGAGTCTCAATCACACGCTCAACTTCGTCGTGGTTCCGCCCCAGTCGTCGAACGTCGTCTTCCGCGTGCTCGTGAATCCCGTGGGAAGCGTGGCGGAGAGCAGCACCGCGAACAACCTCTTCACGAGCGCCGCCTACGACTTCAAGTGCCGCGCGATCGTGGACCTGGCGTACGTGCCGATCAACTACACCTACGGCGGCATGGGACTTCCGCCGGCCGCGATGACGAAGCCCGGCAGCGCCGACAATTTCCTGCGCGGCATCTACGCGGTGGGCGAGTGGAACTACCACCGCTCGCCGATGGGCAACCTCACCTTCTCCTCGAACGTGAACTCGAACGCCTCGGGGCTGCTCGTGGCGCTGCTCGATCTCCAGAACTCGATCATTCCCGACGCCGGCTACGCCAAGCCCGAGTTCATCTACGGATTCCTTCCCGGCAATCCCTACAGCGGCAATGGCCTTGCGAACAGCACGCCCGGATCGGTGGCGTTCGGCAACACCGAGGAAGTGCGATGGCAGCGAACCTTCGCGCACGAGCTCGGTCATCTCTGGGGCCGCAACCACAACGGCGAGACGATCGGCGTGCCGTCGATCGACGTCGAGCATCACCTGAAGGATCCGCTCGCGCTCGGACCGTTGCACGCGTCGACGAAGAACGACGTGATGGTGGCGGGTCTGATCACGAGTCAGGCGTGGGTCTCCTCCGGAACCTACCTCGACGCGTGGACCGACCAGCGGTCGCAGTGCACCGCGTTCGCGCCGGAGGGCGAGGGCGACTCCCCGCAATCCGACGCGGCGAACGCCGGCCGCGCGATGGCGCCCGCGAACGAACGAGCGTGCCTGCGCATCGCCGGCGTCTTCACGCACGAGGGACGCGGACTTGCGCTCGTGCCCGTGACCCGGTTCGATCGCGCCTCGCCCACGATCGACGATCCCGCGGGCGACCTTTCGATCGAAACGCTCGACGCGGCGGGCGGCCTGCTGCACCGCGTTCGCGTGCGAACGGACACCATGCTCGAGTCCTGCGCCGGCGGCGGCGAGCGGCTTCCGACCGCGTGCGTCTACGCGCTCGTTCCGGCCCCGGAACCCGCCGCGCGGGTGGCGCGAGTGGTGGTGCGAGACCTTCGCGCGGCGGCTCGTCCGGCCGGCGCCGCTCCTGCGGGAGTTGCCGGAGGCGCGGGCGCGGAGCG
>VGXK01000234.1 GCA_016873355.1 Phycisphaerae bacterium
CGCCTTCGTACCCACCTCGGATGACGCAGGCCTTCGAGATCAGGAATGATTGACTCCCGCTGGGTGGCTTGTAGGTCCCCTGCGCGATGCGGATTTCGACGACCGGCGAATTCTCCTCGTTGAGAGCCTCCAGCGCCTTTGCAAGCGTCGCGTACGCGTCCTCCCAGCACTGGCCCGAGTTGGAATTGCTTCCCCCGTCAGCGCGCACGAACCGAACCGTCGGATTCGTGCATTGCGCGCTCGCCGCTCCATTCGCGAAGAACGCGATCACCACGAGCAGCAGCAGCTTGCACGCCCGCACGCCGGATTGCCACATCGAACCGAGACTGCAAATGATCCTCGACATTTCGCGCTCCTTCCTTGCGGTCATGAGACCGCATGCCTGAGAAGGGAACCGGAACAGATTGCCTCGTGGGGATGTCCGCACGTTCCCGGGTTGCGGCAAAAGGCGCCCACGAAAGTACCGGCGTCGACACTTCGGTCAAGAGCGCCGTTGCGAAATTCGTTGGTTCATGGGACCGAAGGACGCAAGGGGCGCAGCGAGTGGCATGTCGGCGCGGGTCAGGATGGCGAAGGCGGAGGCGGTGGCGCGGCAGCATCGCCGCCCGAATCGTACCGCGCCATCACGCTCGGTCGCCCGAGCACGATGAAGGTGAAGATGTCGAGCACGGTTCCCCACGGAATCGAGATGCACGAGAGCGCGCCGGCGATGACGCAGAGCACTCTCAAGTTTCGTCGAGCAATGCCGTGCACCGCCGCGAACTTGAGCGCGGCGCAGAGCACCATGAAGAGCGATGCGGCGCCGCCGAAGAACACGAAGACGGCGCCCGCGAACGCCGGATCCGGCGCCGTGCCTGACGAGCGGCCCGTCGGGAAGTTGCCGAACGCGAACACGGCACCCATCGCGACATGAGAGGAGCGGGAAGAGCGAGAAGATCGCGTCGATTCCCGCCGCGATCGGATCGCCGAGGCGAAGCAGCCGAAGGTGCTCGTCGTCGAGCAGCCGAGCCCGTTCGTGATCGATCATGGCGCCGTCGACGAATGGGACGCGGTCGCGGGCGCGCCGGTGCCCGCAGCGCGACACGCGATCGCCGCCGCCATTCGGCCGCTCATCGGGCCCTGGCGCCGGTAGCTGAAGAAGTCGCGCTCGAGCTCGACGGTGCAGAGATCGCTGCGATCGACGCCGTGGCGCCGAACGCCGGCGCGCTCGAGCAGATCGGCGACGGCGCCCGCGAGATCGATCGTCGGCTTCGCATCGTGGGAATCGTTCGTGCCGTGGTGACGCGCTGCGCCCCCGCGACAACTCGCGACGCGGTCGCCGTTGCGGGCGAGCACGCGCGAACCAAGGTCGCGCGCCTCGAATGCCGCCGCGACTTCCGGGCCGACTTCGAACGCCCGCGCACCGATGCACGGCCCGATCGCCGCGCGGAGGTCGCCCGGCGCGGCGCCGCGTTCGCCGAGGCGCGAAATCGTCGCCTCGATCACCCCCGCGACGACTCCGCGCCAGCCCGCATGCACGGCCGCCACTGCTCCCGTGCGCGGACAGGCGATGAGGATCGCCGCGCAATCCGCGACGCGCACCGTCGCGGCGCACCGAGCGTCGGCGCTCACGATCGCGTCGGCCTCCGCGGTTCCGTTGCGATCATGCTCCGCATCGACGACGCCGTTGCCGTGAACCTGCCGCACGCGGACGAGGGCGGGAAGGCGGCCTCCGTCGAGCGCATCGCGCCCGAACATCGCGCGGTGGAAGCGCCGCAGGTTCTCGTCGACTCGCGCGGGATCGTCGCCGTGCTCGCCGCTTCGCCCGAGATTGAGCGAGTCGAAGACGCCTTCGCTCACGCCGCCGAGTCGCGTCGAGAAGGCGTGAATGAATCCAAGCTCGCGCAGCCCGGGCGAGCGCCAGAACGCGATCCCGTCGCGCTCGATCCGTTCAAGTTCCGCCATGGGTGGGTGGCGGCGAGCCCGGCGCGATCGCGGACGATCGCGCCGCCGACGGCGAGTCGTAGCGAAGCTCGGGATCGGCCGTTCCTCCGAACTCCTTCTCGATCGAGAGCCGCACGAGTTCGGCGGTCGAGCCGTCCGGCATCTGCATGAACCCGAAGAGGCCCCAGCTCCACGCTTCGATCGTGACCGTGCGCTCGGCCGTCGCGTCGTTCGACGCCGCGTCCCCCGCCGTCGGCGCGATGCGAAGCGTGAGCACGCGCGTGTCGTTGAGGAATCCGTCGCTCCAGACGTACTTGAGCGTGCCGGCCGCGTGATCCTTCTCGAGTCGCTGATGCATGGCGCCCGTGTCCGCGGCCTTGAAGCGCACCGCCTGCACCGCGCTCTGCGATCGATTCCAGACATCGGCGTAGGTCCCGTGCACCGCCGTGCGCGTGGTGCACGCGCCGATCGCACCGAGTGCGCCGAGCGCGCCGACCACGACCAGCGTTGCGGCGGCGATTCGCATGGAGGATGCGGAGCGTAGCGGCAGGCGTGCGTGCGCCGCGCTCCACTTGCGGCGATGCACGGCCGTGGCGATGATCCCGTCGATGCCCACACCTCACCATCGGTCACGGCGCGGCGACGGCTTGACTCGCGGCGGAAATCCTCGTCGGGGCGCCGCGATCATCGCGACGCTCTGCCTCGCCGCGACGGTCCCGGTGACGGCGCTCGGCGGCTGTCAGTCGAACGCGTCGCAATCGAAGAGCGCGCCCTCCTTCAAGCACGCCGTGGATCGCGCCATGCCCAAGTTCGGCGAGGGCAACATGATCGTCATCGCCGACGCCGCGTTTCCAGCGCTCAGCCACGACGGCATGGACACGGTGCCGATGGCGGTCGGTTCGATCCAGGGCCTCAGGGACGTCATCGCGTCGGCGAGTTCGTACGGGCACGTGAAGCCGATCATCTGGGTCGATCGCGAACTCATGCTGGTCACGGATTCGCAGGCGCCGGGAATTGAGCAGTTCCGGTCGCGCCTGCGCGACGCCGCCGGCAACATCCCGATCGATTCGTCGCTCTCGCAGGCGCAGTTGCGCGAGCGCATCCAGAGCGTGGCGGACACGCATCGCGTGATCGTCATCAAGACGCCGAATCGGCTGCCGTTCAGCTCGATCTACGTCGAGTTCGACCACGGCTCCTGGACGCCGGAACAGAACGCGCAGCTCCAATCGCAGATGGCGCGGTAGCGCGCGAGCACGAGTTCGCGAGTCCGATCGCGCCGTCTCGCAGCTCGTCGATGCCCCGGATGGCGGCGCCGCGCAGGTTGGCCGAGTACCCGACCGCGTGATGTCCACGAAGGTCGACGCCGCTGAGGTCCATGCCGGAGAAGTCGATTCCGAACTCCGCGACGAAGTCCGCCTGCTTCTTCGAGTTCTTGCACGCCTCCGCATAGGCGACGATCTGCTCGCGCGTCGGCTTCTCGGCCGCTGGAACGGGTTCCGCGGCCACCACGACCACGAGCAGCAGGATCAGCAAGTGCTGGCTCGCCACTTGAGCAACCCACCCAATCCGCGGCGCTGCGCGTTCGCCATCGGGCATTCCCTCGCGGGTTCACAATCCCAAACGCCGCCGCTTCGCCTCGAACTCGGCGTTCTCGCGCTTGTTCGTGCTCGCGAGCGGCTGACCGCTCTTGATCGCGTCGACCTCGAGTCGCGTGAGGTGCATCGACTCGAAGTCGTAGTCGCGCCACGCCTCGCAGGCGATCGGCACGATCGGCTCGATCAATCGCAGCATCGCCCGGGCGTAATCCTGGATCTCCTGCTGCGCGTGCGGATCCATCCGCAGCGAGAGGAATCGAAGCGTGTTGTGCAGATCGCACTTCCAGTACCACTCGGTGTAGACGCTCACCGGCAGCGCCGCGCGGGCGAGCTCCCGCGCCACGCCCTGCTCCGTGAGCCGCGTGTAGTCCTGGTAGTTCGCTTCCGCGCGGTCGAGCAGCGAGAGAAACGCTTCCGCCGTCGACGCGTCGACCGGCGAGTCGCCGCCCTGTCGATTGCCCGCGCTCTGCGCCCGCACGCTCTCGAGCGTCGGTCGATAGAAGCGATCGGGCACGATCGAGTATCGCGCCGAGTACTCGTTCACGTTCGCGGTGCGATGACGGATCCACTGCCGCGCCACGAAGATCGGCATGGCCACGTGGAACTTGAACTCGATCATCTCGAACGGCGTGGTGTGCCGGTGCCGAAGCAGGTAGCGCACCAGCGTGCGATCCTCGCTCACCTGCTTCGTGCCCTGTCCGTAGCTCACGCGCGCCGCCTGGACGATCGCGCCGTCGGCGGTCTGACCCTCGGGAACCAGTCGC
>VGXK01000235.1 GCA_016873355.1 Phycisphaerae bacterium
ATCCTGCTCGTGGTGCTGTTGGCGGTGGCGGTCGACGGCGCGTGGCAGCGCTTCGCGCCGGACGTTTCGCCGGCGCTGAAGCAGACGCTGAATCTTCTCGTGCTCATGGCGGCGATCGGCGGCGTGAGCTGGCTCACGATGGCGCGCGTGGTGCGCGGCGAAGTGCTCTCGCTCAAGGCGCGGCCGTTCATGGAGGCCTGCCGCGCGGCCGCCGTTCCATGGTGGCGGCAATTGGTTCGGCATCTGCTGCCGAACCTCGTGGGGCCCATCATGGTCTACGCCGCGCTCGCGGTCCCCGCGGCGATCCTCACCGAGAGCCTGCTCTCGTTCCTCGGAATCGGCGTGCAGCCGCCGGTGCCGAGCTGGGGCAATCTCGCGTCGGAGGGACTCTCGGAGCTCAACCTGGTGCGCAGCCGCTGGTGGCTGCTCGCGGCGCCGTGCGCGGCGGTGGGCACCACGCTGCTGCTCCTGAATCTCGCCGGCGATCGAATCCGCGAGCGGATCGATCCCATGCGTTCCCGTCGTTGATCGGGAAGGGTCGCGATGCCGTGCTAGGCTGCCGCTCCCGTCGCGAGCGAGCGAACTCCCCGCGAACTCATTTCACGCGAAGGACGAGAGGATCATGCAGAATCGGTTCACCTTCAAGGACTTCGTGATCCTGGGGTTGCTCGTGATCGCCGTGCTCATCGGCGCCGGTGCGCTCGTGAGCCTCGAGCGCACGTTCGACGTGGTGAAGGGAATCGATCGACGCGTGGGCGAACTGGAACAGCGCGTGCAGTCGATCGCCTCGGCGCCGCGAGCGGCCGGCACCGCCGCGCCGAACTCGAGCGCTCCGAGCGTCGCACCGTCGAACACCGCGGCGTCGAACACCGCGGCTCCGAGCGTCGCACCGTCGAACACCGCGGCGTCGAACGCGACCGCGGCCGCCGGGCGCGATGAGTCCTGGGCGCGGCCGGGAGTTCCGGTCGAGTGGCAGCCGCTCGCGGGTTTCCCGAGCGAACCGCGCGGCGTTCCGGGATTCCGGGAAGGCGGCGAGTTCGTCGAGGTCTTCGAAGGCCAGCCGAAGAAGGTGGTGCCGTTCCTCTACGCCGACGTCTACGGCCTGCGCGTGCTCGATCGCGTGGCGGAGCCGCTTGCGAGCTACGACCCGTTCACCATGAAGCTGCGCGGCGTGCTCGCCGATGCGTGGCAGCGCGACCCGGACGGCCTCTGGCTGCGCGTGCACATCGATCCCCGCGCCGCCTTCAGCGACGGCACGCCGGTCACCGCCGCGGATGTCAAGTACACCTTCATGGACTTCATCCTGAACCCGAGCATCGACGCCGACCGCCCGAGATCGATCGTGGCCGACTCGATCGAATCGGTGACCGTGATCGACGAGCACACCGCGGAGTTCAAGTTCAAGCAGGTGCTCTTCTCGAACGTCTCGAACGCGATGACCTACGCCATTCTTCCGGCGCACTACTACAGCCGCTTCGAGCCGGCGCAGATCAACCAGGCCACGGGCCTGCTCATGGGCTCGGGCCCGTTCAAGATGGCGGTGCTGCCGGCGGGGCCGGGGGATCTCGCGCGGCAGTGGGCGCCGCCGAGCGACATTCCGCTGGTGCGCAACGAGCGCTGGTGGGCCGGTCGCGCGGCGCTCGACTCGTATCGCTTCAAGACGATCCAGAGCGAGCTGCCGCGCCTCGTCGAATACAAGAACGGGCTCGTGTCGATGATCCTGCCCACGGCGCCGCAGTTCAACGAGACGCTGCGCGATCCGCGCTTCCTCGAGGAGAACTACGCGCTCAAGTGGATCAACATGCGCAGCGGCTACACCTTCATTGCGTGGCAGACGGGAAAGCGCGGCGAAACGGGACGCGTGCCGCCCTTCCATGACAAGCGCGTGCGCCAGGCCATGACCATGCTGCTCGATCGCGAGCGCATGATCCGCGACATCTGGGACGGCATCGGCATGGTGGCGAAGGGGCCGTTCAATCCCGAAGGGCCCGCGTCGAATCCGGCGGTGGAGCCGTGGGCCTACGACCCGGCAAAGGCGCGCGAGCTGCTGAAGGAGGCGGGCTGGGAGGATCGAAACGGCGACGGCGTTCTCGAGAACGCCGCCGGCGAGAAGTTCCAGTTCGAGTTCACCTATTCGGCGGCGGGCGAGATCGCCGAGCGCATCGGCCGCTTCATCAAGGACGCGTACACGAAGGCGGGGATCATCTGCGAGACGCGGCCGGTCGACTGGAGCGCGTACCAGTCGATCACGAAGGCCCGCGATTTCGACGCGATCATCATGTCCTGGGCCGCGAGCGCGCCCGAGAGCGACGTGAAGCAGATGTTCCACTCCGAGAGCACCGCGAAGGGCATGGACAACTGGATGCAGTGGCGAAGCGCCGAGGCGGACCGCATCATCGACAAGGCGCGCCGCACCGTGAACGACGAGGAGCGCATGCTCATCTGGCAGGAGCTCGAGGCGCTGCTGGCGGACGAGCAGCCCTACACCTTCGTGCGCGTGCCGCCGTGGCTTCGCTTCATCACGCGCGAGATGGGCAACGTGAACACCTACCGCACGGGACTCGTTCCGGACGAGTTCTTCCGCGCCGAGAGCGTGCTGGCGCCGACGAACTGAGCTCCGCGCGGATCCGACCCGATGCTGGGCTACATTCTCCGACGCCTGCTCTTCATGATCCCCACGCTCGTCGGGGTCACGCTGCTCATCTTCACGCTGATCGCCCTGTCGCCGGGGGGACTCGAAGCGAGCGCGCGGGCGGCGTCGGGCGGCGGCGTGCAGCCGGGCGTGGATCCGCGCGTGGCCGACGCCGAGTTCTTCGATCGCTTCGGGCTCGATCGGCCGTTCTTCGTGCAGTACCTCTCGTGGCTCGGGCGCATGAGTCCGATCAAGTTCGGCGATCGCGCGCAGATCGACTCGACGGGCGAGCGGCTCTACTTTCCGCGGCCGCTCCCGCAGCCGGCGTACCTGGAGTGGCCGAATTCGGGCGCTGCGCCCGACCGGGATCCGACGGCGCTCGCGAGCGGCGCGGTGGCGGGGCTCGCGGCGGATCCGCCCGGCGAAGCGCGTCAGCAGCAGTACCGGCGCTTCCGCGCCGCGTACGACCAGGCTCGGCGCGACTACGTGCTCGCCCGCGCGAACCTGCGGGTGGCGCTGGCGGAGCTGGCGCGAGCGGGCGATCGCCCCGATCTCATCGACCGCCACGGGTTCATCGAAGGCGGCGCGAACGACGTTCCGCGCACGGGGAGCGGCCCGGCGTACGACGCCGCGCTGGCAGCCGCCGCGCGCCAGCGCGAGACCTGGACCGCCGCGGTCGCCGCCGAAGCGAAGCTGCGCTGGATCTTCGACGAGCAACCGTTCCGGTACGCCGGCTTCGCGATCATCCCGGGCGCGGTGTCGATCGGCGCGCCCGATCTCGGCTGGAGCCGCAGCCGCGGCCGGCCCGTCTCGCGACTCATCGCCGAGGCGCTGCCGGTCACGCTCATGCTCAACCTGCTCGCCGTTCCGATCATCTACATGATCGCGATTCCCTCGGGCATGCTCGCGGCGGCGCGGCGCGGCTCGTGGTTCGATCGGCTGAGCGGCGGATTCTTCGTGGCGCTGTGGTCGGTGCCCGTGGTGTGGGCGGGCACGCTCGCGATCGGATTCCTGGCGAGCAACGAGTACCTCGGCTGGTTCCCGCCGTCGGGGCTGCACAGCCGCGCGGCGGCGGACATGCCGTTCCTTCCGCGCTGGGGCGAGGACGGATTCGTGCGCGGCTACCTGCTCGACGGACTCTGGCACGTGGCGCTTCCGGTGGCGTGCCTCACCTACGCGGGCTTTGCGGTGCTCTCGCGCCAGACCCGCGCGTCGATGCTCGACAACTTCAACGCCGACTACGTGCGCACGGCGAAGGCGAAGGGCGTGCCGCGGCGCGACGTGGTGCTGCGGCACGTCTTCCGCAACAGCCTGCTGCCGCTCATCACCATGTTCGTGACGATCTTTCCGGCCATGCTCTCGGGAAGCGTGGTGGTGGAGAAGATCTTCTCCATTCCCGGAATGGGCTCGCTCATGCTCGACGCGATCACGCTGCGCGACGCGGAGATCATGCTCGCGAACAGCGTCATGGTGGGCTGCGTGATGCTGCTGGCGCTGCTGCTGGCGGACATGCTCTACGCGGTCGCCGATCCGCGGGTGACCTATGCCTGAGCGCGCGAAGGGGAATGCGAGTGCGGGCGCGGGCGCCAATCCGGCCGCGAATCCGGG
>VGXK01000236.1 GCA_016873355.1 Phycisphaerae bacterium
TTCGACCGCTCATCGACGGTTTCGCGGATCGATCGATCAACGCGCCGAATCGACTCTTCGTGCTCATCGGCCCCGCCACCTTCTCGTCGGCGGGCCTCAATGCCGAGGAGTTCCGGAGGGCGACCAGGGCCACGCTCGTCGGCGAGCCGACGGGTCAGCGCCCCCACTCCTGGATGGAGGTTCGCTACGACTGGCTCCCGAACTCGCTCATGCAGTTGAACTACATGCTCGTCGCGCCCGAGTTCCGGCCCGGCAGCCCCGTGGCCGTCATGCCCGACGAGCTCGTGAAGGGGCGAATCGACGATGCTCGAGCGGGTCGGGATGCGGCGCTCGATCGTGCCGTCGAGTTGTCGGCCGGCTCGCGCCGCGCGCCCGCCGCTCCTTGAACGACGCTCGGGCATGAATGGCCCGTCTCGGAATCCGCGCTGCCGGGACCAGGCAGCGCGGGACATCCGAGACGGCCTGCAAGGCGCACGCTCCCGCTTGCATCCGACCGGCATCCGCTCCGTGATCGGTTCACGTGCCGCAGTGCTCCTTCAGCACTTCGACCACCAGTCGATCGCAATCGGCGGCGGTGCTCGGCTTCAGTGCCGCGAACGCCTTCTGATGATCGTTCTGCAGGTCCACGAAGACGATCTCACCGGCTCGATCGCAGATGGCGATCTGCACGCCGAGCACTCCCCTTTCCCCGACCAGTTCGTCCGCCATCAGAACGAAGTCCGCGTCGGGCGAAGCGGATTTCGCCCACGCCGAGAGTTCCCGTGCGAGCGACCAGAGCACCTGCTGCTGGTTCATCGTGCTCGGCCTTGCGGCGGTCGGTCCCTGCGGCGAGGTGCGCACCGTGCCGCAGCGAGCGGCGGTGAGCTGCTCCGCGATCCGCGCCGCGCTCTCGGCGCTGAACTGGCCATTGACCCTCGTCGGAACGACGAGCATCGTCGACGACCCGCAGCGAGCGGCGAACTGCTTCGTGCGAGCGTCGATCGCGTCGAGTTCCGCTCGATCGGGCACGCGGCTCTCCCGGCGCAGCCGCTCCGCGATCGGTCCGGTCGGCGCCGTGCTCGAGGTCGGATCGCCGAGCGAAAGAGCCGGCCGCAACATCGCCGCCATGAGCACGCAGCCGCCCATGGGGTCGCGCACCTTCGCGCGGTCGAAGGCGCGATCGCCCTTCGCCGAGCGTTCGCACCAGGCCAGGCGCCCCTGTCGATCGACGATCCATCCCGTGACCGATTCGAATCCCTTCTGCGGCGAACCGGCGAAGTCGGCGAGCAGCGTGAAGTCGCTCTCGCCCGGATGATCGCGCACGAAGGCGCCGAAGGACTCCGCGACCGCCGCCGGATCGGCGTCGGCGGCGGGCGAGAACGCATCCTTCGGCAGATCGAGCTTCGTCATGCCGCCGCGCTCGAGCATGAGCGCCACCACTTCGCCCACGGGCGCCATGGGGCGGCCGGCGACGATCGTGGGAAGCACGGCAAGCGACGCGTCCCGGCCCGCGTTTCGAAGCGCCGCCGCAGCTTCGGCGTCGGGCGTGACGCCCGGCGGCGGGCCCGACGACGCGTGCGCCTCGACGCACGCACCGAGCAACGACGAGAGGACGAGCGACCCGGCCGCGAGCAGCGTTGCGTGCATGCGCGTGCGGGGGTGACGAACGATTCGAGTGCCGGACATGGGATCCTCCTGTGCGAATGGAAGCAGACACTTACATTTCAAGCCGTGACGAACGGCGCGGCGGCCCCGGGGCGCATCAGCGCAGCAGCCGCCGACCTTCCTCCCCGATGAGCCGGCGCCGATCGCGGTCGCCGAGCACCTTGAGTTCGCGAGCGATCGAACCGATCGTGCCGAGGCCGATGAAGGCCCATGCGGTGAGCTCGTCGTCGGCGTCCGAGTCGGCGCCGCGTCGCGATGTCGAGCGACGATGCTCGCGGATCTGCGTCGACATGAACGACTGGTAGTTGCGATACATGCCCGCGAGCGCGCGGCGGATCTCCGGGTCGTCCGACTCGTTGAGCCCGGCGAAGACGATCCTCGCGAGACCGAGATCGCCGAGATGCCGCGACTCGTGCTCGAGCAGCCGCTCCGCGCTCGAGCCGTCGCCGTCCCCCTCGTCGAGCACGCGCTGCCAGGCGCGCACGCCGACCTCGTAGACGTGCTCGATCGCGGCGATGAACATCGCCTTCTTGTCGGGCCAGAGCCGGTAGAGGATGTTCTCCTGCACGCCGCATCGATCGGCGAGCTCGGAGGTCGTCGCGCGCCGGTAGCCGAGCTCGGCGAAGGCGCGCGCGATCACCGGAATGAACTCCGATCGTCGTTCGATGGCAAGACTGGGACGCGGCATGGGGCGGTGATTCTGTAAGGACTTACTTACGATACTGCGCTCACGGCCCCGAGTCAACGGGCGTCGGCCCTGCCGTACGGCCGAGTCGGCGGCATCGACCCGGGCGAGCGGTTCAAGCGCGCACGCCGAGCGCGGTCCCCCAGCAGCCGCCTCGAAGCGCACTGCTGCTGATCGGCATCGCGATCGAGCCCTGAAGGCTCTGAGCCGAAACGCCTTGCGGCCACGATTCCCGCACGCTCCCCGTCGCCGAAGCGCGAGCATCTCATCCTGACCGGATCGCGAATTCGCCGATGTCAACCCCGAACTCGCCAGCCCGATAAGCCGAAATCCCTTCCACCTGTTCCGAAGATTCAAGTCGGACGACCCGCCCGACTTGCCCTTATCGGAGATCGCAATACACTGCGGGGCTCTTGGCGGCAGGCGGCGGCACCCACATCCCGTAGCTCAATCACGAGCGGCGAGCCCGAGCGTCGGGCGTTGTCGTCGCCACGCGCGGCTTTTCACCCCTCCGGAAGACGCATGGCCACGAAGACCATCCGCGAGCGCATCGAACACGGACGCCTCGACTTCTCCAAGCTCGGCGACGCGATTCCCGTGCCCGACCTGGTGCGCGTGCAGCGCGCCAGCTACGAACGATTCCTCCAGAAGAGCATCGATCCCAAGGAGCGCAACCCGCTGCTCGGGCTCGAGGCGCTGCTGCGCGAAGTGTTCCCCATCGAGAGCTACGACGGCTCGATGAAGCTCGAGTACCTGCGCTACTCGCTCGAGGAGCCGCGCTACACGCCGGACGAGTGCCGGGAGCTGCGCCTCACCTACGGCATGCCGTTCCGCGTGGGCGTGCGCCTCGTGAAGGGCACCGGCGAGTCGATCGCCGAAGAGGAGATCTACCTGGGCGACGTGCCCATCATGATGGGCGGCGGCGAGTTCATCGTGAACGGCGCCGAGCGCGTCATCGTGAGCCAGCTCCATCGTTCGCCCGGCGTCGACTTCTCCAAGGCGAGTTCGATCGGCGATCGTCCGCTGCACTCGGCCCGCATCATTCCGGAGCGCGGAAGCTGGATCGAGCTCGAGGTGACGAAGAAGGACGTGCTGGCGATGCGCATCGACCAGTCGACCAAGCTTGCCGCCACCACGTTCCTCCGCGCGCTCGACGAGAAGTACAGCTCGACCGAAGCGCTGCTCGAGCTCTTCTACGACGTGGAGGAGATCAAGGTGGAGAAGCTCAAGCCCGAGCACTACTCCGCCGAGCTCATCATCGACTCGGACACGGGCGAGGAACTCTGCCGCGTCGGCGCCCCGTTCGGCGACAAGGTCGTCGAGGTCCAGAACAGCCCGCTCAAGAGCGTGAAGGCGATCGTCAACCCGGGCGATCCGCTCGTGCTGAACACGCTCGCCGACGAGAAGCTCGACTTCCTCGCGGAAGTCACCGAGCACGAAGCCGCCCTGCTCAAGATCTACGCGAAACTGCGACCCGGCAACCCGCCGCAGGTCGACAAGGCCAAGGCGCTCTTCAAGGAGAAGTTCTTCGACGAGAACCGCTACCGCCTCGGTCGCGTCGGCCGCTTCCGCGTGAACCGCAAGTTCGAGCACCTCAAGTGCTACAAGGTCCGCCCCGAGTCGCAGCAGTCGCTGCACGCGGAGGACTTCCTCGCGGTGGTGCATTACATCCTCGACCTGCGCGCGAAGCGCTCCCCCGCCGTCGAGGACGACATCGATCACCTGGGCAACCGCCGCCTGCGCACGCTCGACGAGCTCGCGGTGGAGGAGATGCGCAAGGGCTTCCTCAAGCTCCGGCGCACCGTCCAGGAGCGCATGAGCGTGAAGGAGCAGAGCGAACTCGCCAAGATCGCCGACCTCGTCAACTCCAAGAGCATCTCGAGCGCAATCGAGTTCTTCTTCGGCCGCAGC
>VGXK01000237.1 GCA_016873355.1 Phycisphaerae bacterium
GCCGACCGAAGAGTCCGGCGACGCCGCCGACGCGATGTCGCTCGCGGCGCAGGTGGCGCCCGACGGCGAGATCCGCTGGATCGGCGATCCCGACGGCGTTCGTCGCGACAACGTCGGCGTCTCGCTGCTCGCGGCGCAGCGAAGCGTCGAAGAGCCGGGAAGCGCCGAGCTGCTCGTCGGCGCGGTGAGCTCCTTCGAGAAGCCGATGGAGGTTCCGCTCGTCGTCACGATCGACGGTCGCGTGATCGCGGCGCGGCTGCTTCGGCTTTCCGCGGCGGACCCGAATCCCGAGGAGCCGCCGGGCCGCGCCACCGCGCTGCTGCGAGTGCCGGTCACGCCCGGCGCGCTGCTCGAAGCTCGCCTGGCGGCCGACGACGCGCTGCCGACCGACGACGCGGCGTGGATTCGATTCGCGCCGGCCGCGCCCATTCGCGTGGCGTTTCTTGCGCCGGCGTCCACCTCCTCGCCGCTCCTCGACCTGCTGCGCCTGCTCGACTCGGTGCGCGTGACCACGCTGCCGTGCGATGCCGATCTCGCCGCCCTGCGCGATTTCGATCTCGTCGTCGCCGACGGATGCGTGCCGATCGCGGCGAAGGCCGCGCCGGGCTCGAACGCGTCCACGCCGAATGCGAACGCGGGGGCGCCGTTGCCGCCGTGGCTCGTCTTCGCGTGGCCGGAGCCGTCGACGGCCGGCGGCGCGCCGGATCGCGCGCCGGACGACGCGCCCGCTCGGCTGCTGCTCGCCTCGCCTCCGGCCGAAGCGCGATCGCAGCCGATTCTCCAGGGCGTTCCGCCGTACTCCGTCGAAGTGGCGATTCCGCCGGCGCAGGAAGCGGCGCTCGCCCGCATCGACGCCGACGCGGCGCCGCCGGCCGGCGACACGACGACCGTGCGCAGCGACCGCCCCGCACCCGGCAGCGTGCGACTGCTCGACTCGCGCGATCGCACGCTCGCATGGATCGACGCTCGCGCGCCCGGAGTGCGCTTCGCGTTTCCGCTCTCGGCGACCGAGTGGACGAGCGACCCGTCGTGGGTGATGACGATGCAGAACGCGATCCTCTGGCTCGTCGGCGACGACGGCGAAGGCGTCGGCGCGCCGATCCGCGCCGGCGATCCGGCGCGCGTGCTCGTGGAGCGGGCGGACGGCGCTCGCGCGTGGGTGAGCGTCGCGCCGCAGCCGCGCACGGGACCGATCGAGGTCCGCGCCGAGGGCGGCGTCGCCGTTGCGCACCGCGTCTCGCTGCTCGACGAGCGGCAGAGCGATCTGAGGGCGATCGCCGCGCCCGACGATCCGCGGGCGCGCGAGCCGAGAGCGGCGACGAGCGGCGACGGCGATGGAAGCGCCGACTCCGGTTCGCCGCATCGACGATCGCTCTGGCCGTACTTCGCGGTCGCGGCGCTGGCGCTGCTCTTCGTCGAGTGGATCGTCTACGCGGCGTCGATGCGGCGCGGCGGCTAGAGCGGTTCCTCCTCATTCGTAGCGATCTGGCGGGCTGCGACTTCGTGTGGCATCGCCCGACCCTGCCGCAGCGCTCGCGGCATCGTCGAGCGCCTCGGGCAGGCCGCCGCGACGCGCCATCGTGCGTTCGACCGCGGCCCGCACGCTCGCTTCCGACGCGACGAGCCGAGCCTCGCCGCGACTTCGCGTGAGCGCGGTGTAGAGCAGTTCGCGCGAGAGGATCGGCGACTCCGGGCCGGGCAGCGTGACGATCACGCGATCGAACTCCGATCCCTGCGCCTTGTGGATCGAGATCGCCCACGCCGGCTCGTGCTCCGGCAGCGACGCGAGCGGCACGAGGCGCGGCGAGCCGTCCGCGCGCGTTCCCACGGCGACGCCCGCGCCGAGCACCACGCCGAGGTCGCCGTTGGCGAGTCCCGCGTCCGGCTCGTTGCGCAGCACGAGGATCTGCCGCCCGCGACGAAGTCGCGCCTCGTCCAATCGCTGCTCGATGCGCCGCGAGATCGCCTCCACGCCTCCTTCGCCTCGCCGCGCGGCCGCGAGCACTCGGAAGCGGCGCAGACCGTCGAGCGCCGCGGCCGGATCCCGCTCCCCGGCTTCGATCATCGCGCGATACTCGACGAGCGCCGCCTCCACGACGATGCGCGTGGCGTCGCGCGGCGTCGACGGCTCGACGAGCGCGCGTTCGCTTCGCAGCAGCGAAATGGCCGCGGCGGCGTCGCCGATGCGGATCGCCGACACCACTGACGCGAGCCAGGCGGCGCGCCGATCGCCGGCGCTGCGGTAGTTCCGCTCGAGACGCGTCACGGCGTGCGCCAGGCGCGGCGAGGCGCAGAGATCCGCGAAGACGCTGCCCGCCTCGATCGACGCAAGCTGATCCGCGTCGCCGACGAGCACGAGCGCCGCACGGGCGGGCACCGCCTGCATGAGTCTTCGCATGAGCGAGAGATCGATCATCGAGCACTCGTCGACGATCACCGCGCGACTCGGCAACGGATTCCCGGCGTCGTGCGCGAAGGGCGCGCCCGGCGTCGGCCGCCAGCGCAGGGCCGCGTGAATCGTGGAGACGGCGACGACGCCGACGGCGGCATCGCGCTGCGCGTCGCCGTCGTCTGGCGCAACCCGCGCCGCGAGCTCGGTGCCGAGCTCGTGTCGGAGCGTCTCGCGAAGTCGCGCCGCCGCGCGACCCGTCGGCGCCAGCACGTGAATCGAGCCGTCGTCGCCGCCCGTGCGTTCGCGCGCCAACTCCGCCACGATCCGCGCAATCGTGCGGGTCTTTCCCGTGCCGGGACCGCCGGTCAGGAGCAGCAGGCCGCCCGCCGTCACGGCGCGCACGGCTCGCATCTGCGTCTCGTCGAGCGGCCCGCTCGCCGGATCGTGCGCGGGAGGCGCGGGGGCCGCGACGCCCGCGATCGCCGCAGCCGCGCGCGTCGATCGCTCGAGCACGGCTCGAGCAATTCGTCGCTCGTCGTCGGCGCTGCGGCACGCCGAGATCCGCCGACGCCCCGGTTCGCCTCGCAGCAGGTACGCGGCGCCGGCGATCGCGTCGGCGCCCTCGCCGATGAGCCGAAGGTGCGCGCCGCTCGTTTCGCTCGCCGGCGCGGCGGGCCACTTCGCCACTCGCGCCGCCGCATCGAAGGCGTCCCGATCGCTCGCGCCCTCCTCGACGAGCGTGTGCCCCTCCGCCAGTTCGCGCTCGACGCGCGCCAGCAGCTCCCGCAGCGAGCCGAGCTCGCGTGCCGAAAGACCCGCGAGCGCGTGGCCATCCGCGCCTCGCCGCGAAACCGCGAGAAGCCGCTCCGCGATCGTCGTCACGGCGCCGCCTCCGCGCCCGGCGCTCGAAGCATCTCGTCAAGCGCATCGAGCAGCGCGTCGTCGGGCCGATCGACGAAGAATCCGCGTCCCGGCTCGCGCGGATCGACGCCGCGCACGAACGGATAGATCACGCCGCCGAGCCACTCGCGCGATCGCGCCGCGCCGTGCCGCCGCAGCAGTCGTCGCGCCGCCACCGCGTAGAGCAGCTCCTGGAGCACGTAGCGCTGCTCGATCATCTCGCGCGTGAGCGACGCGGCTCGGTAGTCGTCGTCGCGCTCGCCGAGATCGTTCGTCTTGTAGTCCACGATCCACCAGCGTCCGTCGAACTCGAACAGCAGGTCGATGACTCCGCGCAGGAAACCCGTGATCTCGCCGAATCCAAGATGGGCCGCGTGCGGCGAGAAGAGCGACGCGGGCGAGCCGGGCGGCGCGCGCTCGAGCGCGGCGGCGAGTCGGGCCGGCGAGAGCGACGTCGCGTGCCCCATCGGCAGGCAGAATTCGAGTTCCGCGGCCGACGCGCTCGCCGGAATCGCGTCGAGCGAAGTGCGCGGACCGCCGCATGCGGAGAGATCCGCCGAGCGCGTTCGCTCGGTCATCGAGCGAACGAGGGCGGCGTCGAGCCGACCCGCGTCGCCGGAATCGGCGATCGCCGCGTTCACGATCTCGCCGAGATCGGCGCCGGGGCCCGAGTTCGACGCCCACTCGAAGATGCGATGCATGAGGCGGCCCAGGATCACGCCGCCGGCGATCTCGCGCCGCGTCACGACGGGCGCCGGCTCGTCGTCGCGCGAGCCGGGCGCCTGGGGAATCGCAAGGCGCTCCACTTCGCCCGGCTCCGCACCGCGCGAGAGCGAGGTGAAGCTCGTGTCGATCCAGAGTCGAAGCGACCGCGAGAGCGCCCGCCGCGGCCGCACGGGAAGCGCCGCCGTCGCCGACACGGCCTCGGCGGCGCGTTCCGCG
>VGXK01000238.1 GCA_016873355.1 Phycisphaerae bacterium
ATGAGGTAGCGATCGACGCCGTCGTCGGCGACGACGAGATCGAGCTTGCCGTCGTTGTTGAGATCGCCGGCTTCGTGGAAGTACGGGTTCAGGGCGACCGCGGTCTTGGGCCCGAGGTAGGTCGAACCCGAGTTGCTCTTCGTGAGCACCGCGACATTCTGCGGGCTTCCGAGCGTGCTGAGACGCACGATGTCGTTCTTGCCGTCGCCGCTCATGTCGTTGATGGTGACGGTGTTGCCGAACGCGCTGCCGAGCTGCGTGCTGGTGAGGATCGTCGTCGTCGAGTCGTAGAAGTAGCCGGGTCCGGGTCCGCCCGAGTTGCCCCAGTTCACCATCAGCTTGTTGTTGAAGTCGCTGTAGATCCCGGAGCCCGTTTCGCTCGGGCTCGTCTGGCACTCGCCGGGATCGGAGCTGTCGCCGTCGTTGTTGAGGTCGACGCAGCTCGTCTGTCCGACGGTCTCCGCCGTGTCGTAGTCGACGAAGAAGATGTCGGCGAAGCCGTCGCCGGTGAGGTCACCCACCGCCGCATCGCAGAAGCGCGGATTCGCGGTCGCGTGGTTGTTCATCGGGAAGATGTGCGGCATGCGGTCGCGCACATGCAGGAAGCCCTGCCAGTTGCCGCTCCCGTCGTTGCCGAGGTTCATGTAGACGCGCGGCTGACCGAGGATGTCGATGAGCCCGTCGCTCATCGTGGTCGAAGTGACGAAGTCGAGCCAGCCGTCCTGGTCGAAGTCGGCCATCTTCACATCGCGATCGTTCGTGAGATCGAAGAAGCCGTTGTAGCCCACGATGTCGGACGACGACGCGTATTCCTGGGTGCGGTCGACCAGGATGCCGCCCTCGTTCATGAGCAGGATGTTCGTGAAGCCGCCGGTCTGGCTTCCGTAGAACTTCCTCATCACGATCAGGTCGACCCAGCCGTCCTGGTTGAAGTCGGCGATGCCGAAGTCCTTTTCCAGGTTGTCGGTGGTGTAGTAGGCAGGGTTCGCGAAGAGGCGGCTGCTCGTCTGATTGTTGAGCTTGATCCACTGTCCGGAGGCGCTGCCCACGATGAGCATCGAGGCGCCGGCGCCAGCGAGAATTGCGATTCCGACACGAGTCATTCAGGTCTCCTTGCGGGGTGGGGAGCCAATTGATCGGTCCGTGGGGAGTTGGACCGCACGAGGAAAGGCGCCGTTCCGGCGCCCAGGGTCTCATCAGGGGCACGAGCCCCAGTTGCCGAGCAGCGTACCCAGATCGTCGCCGTCGACAATGCCGTCCCAGTTGAAATCGGCGACTCCGAAGCCTCCGCCGACGCCCCATTCACCCAGGAGCGAGCCGAGGTCGTCGCCATCGACGCCGCCGGAGAGATCGAGATCTCCCTGGCAGGTGCAGTTGTCCGGAATGCCGTTGAAATCATCGTCCTGAGAGATTCCCAGGATGATGTCGATGATGTCCGGCTGGCCGTTGTTGTTGCAATCTCCGTTCTGGCCCTCGTACGCAAGCACGAAGTACTGGAGGTCGGCAAGGTCGACATCGCCGTCCTGGTCGATGTCGTGCACGGCGCAATGGTCATCCGGTGTCACGGTCGCGCCGTAGCAGACGAACTCGAGACCGAGGGCGTCGAGCACATCGACATGGCCGTCGCCGTCGTCGTCGAATTCGAGACGACCGAGCGAGTTCAGGAAGTTGATGAGGTGCTCCTGGTCCGAAGCGCTCAGCGCCTCGAAATTGTCCGCGACCTCCGCGCCTTCACCAAAGAGACCGTGCGCGAGAATCGTCGCGGTGACGCGATTTGCAAAGGTGTCGCCGCCGATCGATGCGTCGTGGAGCATCGGGTCGCGGGTACGGAGATTCCAGAGCGTGGGCGTCCGCATCTCGAGCTCCGTTGCGTCGCCCTGGCTCACCATGTCGGCAAGATCGCCGATGTCGTGCAGGAGGAAGTCGCAGTACGGACGGATCGTCTTGCCGCGGAGTGCTTCCTCGATGCTCTCGTCGTTCGAGGTGGTCCACTCCGCGATGTGGCACTTGGCGCATCCGATGGCGTTGAAGATCGTCTCGCCGGTCATGCCGCTCTTGGGCGTCTGCGGAGGCACCCCGAGGTAGCGCTGGAAGTGGGTCACGCGATCGATGAACGCGAAGCCGTTCACGTCCTCGTGATCCTCGGGATCGGCCACGTCGTCGCATTGCTCGAGCAGCCTCAGGTTGCCGTTCGGCGCGGTCTCGGTCGGCACGAGCCGGTTCGTGAGTCCCATCTCGTTTCGAGACGCGTCGCCGGAGAAGGTGAGCACGGTGGCCACCTGCGCCTTCCATCCGAAACGGCCGGCGCGGAGCGGGCTGCCCTTGCCCGCTTCGAGCGGAAGCACCCAGTGCACGCGGCCGGAGATGCCGTCCGCGTCGAGATCGTCGGGATCCTCGACCGCCTCGATGTCGGCGTCGGGAATCGCCTCGATCATTCCGAACGCCATCGAGCTGTTCGTCACGCGCAGCGCTTGATGCGAACCCTCAGGAAGGATTTCCGCGCAGCTTTCGTTGATGGCGAGCACCTGTCGAAGCGACTGCTCCTCGCCCGGCCAGTTGCTGAAGTGGCCGTCCTTGTCGAGCACGCCGAATCGCGTCACCGTGATGTTGCCCCAGCCGCCGAGCGGCACGGCGTGGCAACTGAAGCAGCCGGCCTTGTTCATGATGGGGCCGAGTCCCTCGGGCGCCTCGATCGGCGTGAGGAAGGAAGTTCGCCCGGCATTGAAGAGACCGAGCTCGTACGCTGTCAGCCCCTTCGCCGGCGCGCCGGCCTTGGGCTGAAGTTGAATCGGCGGCATCGCACTGGCGATCGACACGAGGCACGCCGGCGTCGCGACGAGCACGGCGAGGCGAAGGGACGACTTCACGAGATTCTCCTTGGACACGAGGTGGACGGGGCAGCGGCTTCGATCCATGCAACCGGATCTGCGGATTCAGATAGGAACGGAATCCGAACAGAATATACAGAACGGACTCCCGGAGCGCGTCCGGGCCCACCCCTGACACAAAGAACGCCGCAGCGAATCTACCTCGGCGCGGACGCGTCGCCACCCCAAGGCGGCGAGAAACGCCCAGAGTGGCATGCTTACACTCGGGCCTGATCGTCCTCGTGAAGTTCTCAAGCCCGGACCCACCATGATCTCGAACCCGATTGCCGTGCTCGTCCTCGTGTTTCTCGTTGCGGCGCAGCATGTTCCGCCGACTGCGCCGGCCCCCTCCCGACCTGCAGCCCCGGCGGCGCCTCAGGAAACGACCCGCGGACTCCAGGTGCCGAGAACCGTTCCACTCTCTCCAGACCCCGACGGCTTCTTCGATTCCCGACTTGATGTCGCCAAGCGATTGCTTCGCGACGGGCGAGTTGCCGAGGCGGAAATGGTCGGGCGAACGGTGCTGAAGGAGTACCCGCGATCCGATCGCGCGGCCGGATTCCTGGGATTGGCGCTGCACAAGCAGAAGCGCTACGGGGAGGCGCGCGGATACCTCGAGCAGGCGGCGCTCTCGAAGGTGGCCTTCGCCGAGCGCGAGCACCTTCCGCACTTTCTCGGCTGGTGCTGCTACTACGGCGGTGATCTGCAGGCGGCGAAGCACTACTTCGAGATCCACGCGTCGCACTGGCCGAACTACGACGACACGTACTACGGCCTGGGCGTGATTGCGCTCGACGAGGATCGCGTGGACGACGCCGATGAGTTCTTCTCCCGCGCGCTGGCGATCCAGCAGGGAACGAGCAACGATCGACCTTCGACCGGCAAGATCCTGGCGCGGCTCGGCGATGTGGCGCTGCGGCGCGACGACTTCGACCAGGCGACGAAGTACTACGAGAAGACGGTGGAGGTGTGGCCCGACCACTACGAAGCGTGGGCGCGGCTCGTGCGCCTCTACTACCGTGCCGATCGAGAGGCCGACGCGGAGCGCGCCGCTGCGATGGAGAGGACGGCGCGGATTCGCATGGGACGCTTGGATCCGTCGGACGAGGCGCCGTCGGCGGAGCGAACGGCGACGGGCGAAGTCGCACCGGCTCGCGAATCCGATGCGAAGCCGGATTCCCCGACCGCGCCGCCAAGCGCACCGCCGAGCGCTCCACCGAGCGCACCGCCAACCGCGCCGCCGACCGCGCCGCCGAGCGCGCCGCCGAGCGCTCCGCCGGTGATGTAGAACCCTCGCTGGAGGCAACCGTGAATTCGATCGCCGCGCTCGTCGCTTCGCTCTCGTGTGCGCACTCGCCG
>VGXK01000239.1 GCA_016873355.1 Phycisphaerae bacterium
CAGACTAGAGCGGTTCTTGCCGAGGGCTCGCCGCGGGCATCCCGCCGAGCCTGGCGAACGGATGCCGATGCGGCCTTCCCGTTCGGCTTCCGATGGGGTAACATCTCCCGAACGAAATGTGCTGCCAGGCGAACCGTTCGTCCGATCAGATTCCGAACGACCATGCTCCAGCCGTCCTTCCATTCAGGACTTCCGCACGGCCCCGACTCGGATCAAGCGCCGCTCGTCCTGCTCGGCTGCGGAGGTGCCTTCCGGCACGCCGCCGAATTCGAGTTCTCGCCGATCGAGCCGGACGGCACGCAGCCTCGCGTGCCGCCGTTGTCGCGGCTCCTCTCGCTGTTCACGCTCCTGATGGGCTCCATTCCGGCAGCCGCCATCGACCTTCCCTCCTCGCCCGATGCCCCACATGAAGAACCGATCTCCCATCAATTTCACGCCCCAGCAGCTCAAGGTCTTCAAGCTCGTGCGCGACTGGAGGAGCCGCCACGGACTCTCGCCCACCATGCAGGAACTCGCCGACGAGCTCGGCATCAGCAAGGTGACGGTCTTCGAGCATGTCGAGGCGCTGATCGAGAAGGGCGCGCTGCGGCGAGACCCGAACAGGGCTCGCTCTTTGTCAATTGCTGACGGCGTCACGCTCCCGGACGAGGAGCGCACCGGCGCCTTTCCGCTCGTGGGCCGGATCGCCGCGGGAATGCCCATCGAGCGCCTCGAGCAGAGCGAGGAACTCAGGCTCGAGGAGATCTTCGGCCCGCGCCGCGGTCAGCGGGGAACGCTCTTCGCCCTTCAGGTGGAGGGCATGAGCATGCGCGACGAGGGCATCTTCGACGGCGATTACGTGATCGTCGAACAGCGCAACCACGCCCGCAACGGCGAGCGAGTCGTCGCGCTGCTTCCGAACGGCGAGACCACGCTCAAGAGCTTCTTCAAGGAGCGCAACGGGCAGATCCGGCTCCAGCCGGCGAATCCGGAGTTCCCGCCGATCATGGTCGACGACTGCCAGATCCAGGGCGTGATCGTCGGCGTGCTGCGGCGCTACTGAGCGAACGAGGCGGCGCCCGAAAGCGATCGAAGCAGGTCCGCAGCCGAGGCGGCGGCGGCGTGCTCGTCCGCGGCGCCGTCCATTCCGCGCACGAGCGAGCTGCCCACGATCGCGGCGTCGGCGTGTCGCAGCACCATCTCCACCTGCGCGCGCGTGGAGATGCCGAATCCGCACGCGATCGGAAGCGAGGTGATCGAGCGAAGTTCGGCCACGCGGCGCGAGAGGTCCTCCTCCGCGTCGTTCGGGCGCGAGTTCGCGTCGGCGCTCGCCCGCGACCCCGCGCCGGTCACTCCCTGCCGCGCCAGCAGATAGACGAATCCGCTGCAGTGCTCCACGATCCGGCGCCGCCGCTCCGGCGAGCTCGCCGGCGCCACGAGCATCGCCATGCAGAGGCCGCGCGACCGACAGCACGCGGCCATCTCCGGCGCCTCGTCGAGATCGAGATCGGGAACGACGAGGCCGTCGGCGCCCGCGTCGCATGCGGCGCCGACGAAGCGCTCGCGACCGATCCGCTCCACGATCGACACGCTCACCATGAGCACGATTCCCGCGGGGACGCCCGCGCGCACACGGGCGATCGATGCGAGCAGCGCCGCGGGAGTCGTGCCCGATTCGATCGCCCGCTTCATCGCCTGCGAAATGACCGGACCGTCCGCGATCGGATCGGAGAACGGCACGCCGACTTCGACGATGGGCGCTCCTGCGCCTGCGAGCGCCGCGAGCGTCCGCTCGGTCGCGCCGAGCGACGGATGCCCTCCCACGATGAACGGAATCACCGAAGCGCCGCGTTTCGACGCGCTCGTTCGAAGCCTCTGCTCCACGAAGGCGGCGCGGTCGCTCGTCACGCGTTGGCAGCCTAGGGGAAGGTGCTACGCTGCGCCGGGGCCTGGTAGCTCAGCGGTCCAGAGCAGTCGACTCATAATCGATTGGTCCTCGGTTCGAATCCGAGCCAGGCCATGGTTCAGTCCCACGGATCCGGGTCCGTACGATCAGGTCGAATGGCGAGCGATCCGGCGAGTGTCCACCGATCGACGACGATCGCCGCGTCCGTGGCGTCGCGGCGCCGTCGCGCGTGGCCGGCGTCGATCGCAATGCTCGCGGCGCTCGCGGCGTCGTCGTCTCGCTGCACGCCGGCCCCCGGAACCGACTCGCGGCGCGCGGCCTCGGTCGACGCGCGGATCGACCGCGGGTCGAGTTCGCCTCGAAGCGCTCCGTCGATCGCGCCGGGACTTCGGGAGGTCCGCATGGTCGACGAGCGCGCCACGGCGCTCGCCGAGCGAGCGCGCGCGGCGACGGTCTGCCTGCTCTTTCAGAACCAGGGAGGCACTCGCAGCGGATCCGGTTCCGGCGTGCTCGTGTCGAACGAGAACGGGAAGGCGCGGATCCTCACCTGCGGACACCTGGCGCGGGAGGCCGGTCGCCGTTGCCGCGCGGTGCTCCCGGATGGGCGGTTGCTCGACGGTGAAGTCATGGCGAGCGTGATGCAGGACGGCATCGATCTCGCGCTCGTCGAGTGCGACGCAGGCGATGCCGAGCTTCCCACGCTTGCGATCGCGGCGCAGGCGCCGCGCGTCGGCGATTGGGTCATGGTGCTCGGTCATCCGCGCGGACTCTGGACGAGCGATGCCTCGGCGGAGGAAGTCGTCGACGCCGAGCTCGACGCGTCCGTCGGTTCCGCACCGCCCCGCTGGGACACTCGGCGCAATGCCCCGCTCTTCGAGGAGGACGCCGCAAGCATCGCATCGAGGCTTCGTCCTCCGATCGTTCGCACGGGCCGCATCTGGGACGAGCCGGGCGCCGGAACGGGCGTGCGCTTCGACGCGCCGATCGACGCCGGCGATTCCGGCGGTCCGGTGATCGATCTCGACGGGCGCGTGATCGCGATCGCATCGCGCTGCGGATGGAAGAGCCACTGGAACTGGGCGTGCTCGCTCATGGCGCTCGAAGGCGACGCCGGACGGCTGCTCGATCCCTCGATCGCCTGGCCCGCGAACGCGTCCGAACCCGGCGCGGGCTCCGGATCGCCGCAGGCGCCGGAGCGATCGCGCGATCACGAAGACTTCCTCGCGGACCTTCGCTCGACCGCAACGCTCGCGATCGGCCGCAGCGTCGCCACCGTGGAGTCGGAGGGCGGACCACGCTGCTTCGCCATCGCGGTGGCGCCGGGCGGCGCGTTCGCCACGAAGGGCTCCGAGGCGGGATTCACCGAGCCGATCGAGCTCGTGGCCGGTGGACGCCGCAGCACGGCGAGGCGGATCGCCTACGACGCGGATGCGGATCTGCTGCTGCTGCAGGCCGACGGACTCGATCTGCTGCCGATGCCCCTGCCGACCGCGGTCGCACCGCTGCAACCCGCGTCGCTGCTGCTGAGCGTGGGTCCCGACGGCGACGTGCTTGCAATCGGCGGCGTCTCGCTCGAGCCGTTCCGCGCCGAGGAAGTCGACGCGCGGCCGTTCCTCGGCGTGAGCAGCCGCGCGCGCGACGACGGCGCCGCCGTGCTTCGCTCGATCACCCCCGGGACTCCCGCCGCCCGCGCGGGACTTCGCGCCGGGGATGCCGTTCGCTCCGTGGAGGGCGTCGAGCTCTCGCAGGGTTCCGTGCTGGCGGATCGCATCGCGCTGCTTCGCGCGGGCGACCGCATGCGGCTCGAGTTCGAGCGCGACGGCGAGCGCCGCAGCACCGAGGCGATCCTCGCCCGCCGCGCGCCGAGCATGCGCAGCCGCGATCGAGGCAACACGCGCGTGGCGGTGAGCGCGGTGCTTCCGTACCGCACGATCGTCTTCGCGCACGACGGATCGATCGAGCCGCACGAGTGCGGCTCGCCCGTGATCGATCTCGCCGGTCGGCCGGTCGGCGTCAACCTGGCGCGCTTCGACCGCACCTCCACCTGGGCGATGCCGATCGACGAGTTCGCACGAAGCGTTCGAGCGCTGCTGCTCGAGCCGCCCGCGGACCCCGCGCGATTCGACGCCTTCGCCGACACCGGGTTCGTCGCCACCGAAGCGAGCGGCCGTGTCCGGCTCGCGGCGGAGGATGCGCGCACGATCGGCGAACGGGACCTGCGCCGAGCGATCGGAGAGTTGCGCGCGATCGACGGATCGGGCGTCGGACTTCACCAGGACGATCGCCTGGCGTGGGATCTGCAACTCGAGCGACCGGGGCGGTTCGAGGTG
>VGXK01000240.1 GCA_016873355.1 Phycisphaerae bacterium
CTCGCCCATCTCGAGCACGAAGACCTCTCCGCCGCGACCCATCGACGCCGCCTGGAGCACGAGCTCGCTCGCCTCGGGAATCGTCATGAAGTAGCGCGTGACCTCGGGATGCGTGACGGTGACCGGGCCGCCTGCCTCGATCTGCCTGCGGAAGAGCGGCACCACGCTGCCGGAGGAACCGAGCACGTTGCCGAAGCGCACGTTCAGGCAGCGCATGGGGCTGCCGCGCGACGCGATGCCCTGGAGCACGATCTCCGCGAAGCGCTTGCTGGCGCCCATCACGCTCGTCGGACGCACCGCCTTGTCGGTCGAGATGAGCACGAAGGTGCGCACGCCGCCCGCCTCCGCGGCTTCCGCCGTTCGCCAGGTGCCGATCACGTTGTTGCGGATGCCCGCGAGTTCGTTCGACTCGACGAGCGGCACGTGCTTGTACGCGGCGGCGTGGTAGACGGTCTCGACCGCGTGGCGCCGGATGAGTCGTTCCACGAACGCGCCGTCCTCGACCGAGCCGAGCAGCGACTCGATCGGCACGGGGCGCGATCCGCCGCGGCTTCGCACTTCCGCGTCGATCGTGTAGAGGTTGAATTCGCTCGAATCGAGCATGACGAGCCGCGCCGGCTCGTGGTGCAGGATCTGGCGGCAGAGCTCGCTTCCGATCGAGCCGCCGGCGCCGGTGACCATCACGCTGCGCTCGCGCACCGTGCCGGAGACGAGTCGCGGATCGGGCGGCACCGGCGAGCGGCCGAGCAGATCTTCGATGGCCACGGGACGAAGCTGATCGATGCGCGCGCGACCTTCCGCGATCTCGCGAAGCGTGGGCACCGTGAGCACGCGCAGGCCGAGTCCCCGCAGCGCGTCCACGATCTCGCGCCGCCGCCGCACGCCGACCGACGGAAGCGCGAGCATGACGGTGGTCACCCGATGCTGGGCGACGAGATCGCGCAGTTTCGCCGGCGCGTGCACGGGCACGCCTCGAATGCGGCGACCGTGCAGATGCGGATCGTCGTCGACCAGGAACGCGACGGCGCGGAGCGGATCGGCCGAGAGCAGCGAGACGAGCCCCGCGCCCGCCTGTCCCGCGCCGTAGACGCACACGTGCTCGCGCGACGCGGCAAGACGCGAACGCAGGTACGCGCGCAGCACGAGCCGCACGCCGCCGCAGCCGAGCACCGTGAGGCACGCGAAGCCGACGAACGAACCTCGCGTGATCGCGGCCCCGCGATCGGGTGTGAGAAAACTCGCCGCCAGCAGCACGAGCGCCGTGAGTCCCGCTCCCTTCACGAGCGGAATCGCCACGCGCGGACCGAAGTATCGCACCATCTCGTGGTAGAGGCCCAGGCCCGCGAAGCACGCCACGCCGCAGACCGGCGCCACCACGAACAGCAGCAGGTAGGGAGTGAGATCCGGCGTGAGCGAACCGAGCCGCATCGCCACGCCGCCGTAGAGCGCCGCAACCAGCACCGCCGCGTCCACGACTCCCATGACGACCTGCTTCTGCGTACGGCTCAGCCGCTCGTGGAGCCCAGGCATGCGGGCAAGCGTAGCACCGTCGCGCGAGCGAGCCCGCGTCGGGCTCGGTGGACGATCAGGACGCGGCGGCGTCGCGGCGGTGCGACGCATCGGCGAGATTCGCAGCGTCGGCGCGAACGGCGGCGGCCGTCACGCGCACGATCTCCCGGCCCACGCGCTCGATCGTCGCCTCGTCGATCGTCGGATGCACGAGGAACGCGAGCGAGCGTTCGCCGACGCGCCGTGCGACCGGCAGGGGCGCCGCGGGCGCGAAGCCCGCGTCGACGAAGGCGCGCTCGCGATGGATCTCGGGGCAGACGCCGACGCCGCACGGCACGCCCGCATGTTCGAGCGTCGTGAGCAGTCGATCGCGCGTCCAGCCGGCGGCGAGCGCTTCGGTGCGGACGAGCGCGTTCATGCGGTAGAAGGCGTGCCCTTCGCGCGACGACGGCCACGGCACGCGCAGCGCCGGCGAGTGCGCGAGCGCGGAGCGCAGCGCCGAGGCGTTCCGACGCCGCGCCTCGAGCCACGAATCGAGTCGTCGAAGCTGCACGCGCCCGATCGCGGCCTGCACTTCCGTCATGCGATGGTTGCTGCCGAAGCGTTCGACGAGCCAGCGGAATCCAGGCGCGTGCTCGCGCTCGAAGGAGGCGCTCCACGACTTGCCGTGCTGCGACAGACTCCAGGCGCGGCGCCAGAGCTCGCGATCCGGCGTGGCGAGCAGACCGCCTTCGCCGCCGGTCGTCATGATCTTGTCCTGGCAGAAGGACCAGCTCGCGAAATCGCCGAAGGTGCCGACCGGGCGCCCGTCGATCGTGGCGCCGTGCGCCTGCGCGCAATCCTCGATCACGCGCAGTCGGCGCCGCGCCGCGAGCTCCATGATCGCCGGCATGTCGCACGGCCAGCCCGCCAGGTGCACGGGCAGGATCGCCTTCGTGCGCGGCGAGAGCACGGCCTCGATCGACGCGGCGGTGAGATTCTGCGACCGTTCGTCGATGTCGGCGAAGACGGGCACGGCGCCGACGAGCGCCACGCACGCGGCGCTCGCCACGAAGCTGCGGGGCGTGACGACCACTTCGTCGCCGGGACCGACGTCGAGGGCGCGCAACGCCACTTCGAGCGAGACGCTTCCGTTCGACATGGCGAGCGCGTGCGCCGTGCCGAATCGCTCGCACCATTCGCGCTCGAAGGCCCGGCACTCGTCGCCCGTCCACCAGTTCACGCGGCCGCTGCGCAGCACGCGCGACGACGCTTCGATCGTCTCCTCGTCGAAGAAGGGCCAGGGAGCGCCGAGCAACGGATCCGCGCGCATGCCGCGAGCCTATCCGACGGGCGGGTGCGCACTCTCGGAGGCGTCGCGGCGTTTCGGCTGCGCCGCCACCCCGATCACGGTGCTGCCGTCGGCGACGGGTCGAACCACCGTGGAGCCGGCGCCGATCACGGCGTCGGTGCCGATCCGCAGATCGTTCCGCACGGTCGCGCCGATGCCGATCCAGCTTCGCGCTCCCACGATCACGCCACCGCCGAGCCGCGCGCCCGGCGAAACGTGGGTGCCGTCGCCGATCTCGCAGTCGTGATCGATCGAGCACGCGGTGTTGACGATGCAGGCGCGGCCGATCCGCGCGGCGATCGCCACGATCGCGCCGGCGACCACGACCGTGCCCTCGCCGATCGAGGCGCGCGAGCTCACGATCGCGTGCGGCGAGACGATCGCGGGGCAGTCGATGCCGAGGCGCGCGAGCCGATCGATCCAGTCGAGCCGCAGCGCGTTGTCGCCGACGGCGACGACGACCGAGGTGCCCTTCGCCGCCTGAAGCGCCGTCGGAAAGGTCCCCTCGACCGGCCACGCCGCCACGCGCGAGCCCGTCGGGACGCGATCGTCGAGAAAACGCACGTCGCTCCAACCCGCGGCTTCCGCGGTCTCGGCCACGACCTTTCCGTGTCCGCCCGCGCCCATGACGAGCAGCGTTCCGCGCCTCGGATCAGGCATCGGCGTGTTCTCCCGTGAATCGATCCATCGTGGCACGGCCCGACTGCGACGCGTCGCCGGGACGCAGCAACTGCACGATCGTCATGCCGAGAATGCGGAGGTCGAGCGCGAGCGATCGATGATCGACGTACCAGACATCCATCGCCAGCCGCTCCGGCCAGTCCACTCGATTGCGCCCGTGCACCTGCGCCCAACCCGTGATTCCCGGGCGGACTTCGTGTCGCCGCGCCTGCTCGCGCGTGTAGAGCGGCAGGTACTCCATGAGCAGCGGTCGCGGGCCGACGAGACTCATCTCGCCCCGGATCACGTTCCAGAGCTCGGGCAGTTCGTCGAGCGCGCTCGCGCGCAGGACGCGACCGAACGAGGTGAGGCGCGCCGCGTCGGAAGCCTCGGGCGCGCCGGGCGCGCCCGGCGCCGGCTCGCGCATCGTGCGGAACTTGAGCAGCGTGAAGGGGCGGCCGTGCCGTCCGGGACGCAACTGGCGAAAGAGCACGGGACGGCCGAGCCGCCAGCGCACGAGCAGCGCGATCGCCGCGATGGGAATCGCGAGCACCACGAGCAGGAGCGAAGCGAGCGCCAGATCGAGCAGCCGCTTGGCCACGGCGTGATCCTAGAGCGGTTCCTCCTCATTCGTGGCGATCTGGCGGGCTGCGACTTCGTGTGGCATCGTCGGGCTCCATCGGCGGATCTTGAGGATCCGCCTGCTT
>VGXK01000241.1 GCA_016873355.1 Phycisphaerae bacterium
TCGCTGTTCG
This sequence comes from Phycisphaerae bacterium, assembly GCA_016873355.1. Classification (GTDB taxonomy): domain Bacteria; phylum Planctomycetota; class Phycisphaerae; order Phycisphaerales; family SM1A02; genus VGXK01. The sequence goes on from VGXK01000241.1 coordinate 11, forward strand.
AGCGACCGCTTCAGCGCCTCGATCTGCGGCGCGAGCACCTCGAGCAGCGACTGGCGCCGCACGAGCGCGAAGAGCAGCAGGTCGAAGATGTCGACGAAATACCCGAGCGCCGCGACGACGACCGCGAGAACCGTCGTGGTTCGGGCTTTCACGAAGCCGTGGCCTCGCTCAGCGCTTCGAGTCCGTCAGCAATCGCACGATGAGCACGCGGCACTCGGTGGCCTTGTCCGCGATCGACGGAGGCGCCGGCACGCGGATGACGGTGGACGCGCCCGGCGCCAGCGCCGGAAGCCGCGCCTCCGACGCGGTCGAATCCCGCTCCGTGATCCACTTGAATTCGCGGTGAAGCAGTTGCCCGCTCGAATCGAGGAACTCGACGAAGACCTCGCACTCGGGCAGCGGCTTCGCGCCGCTGTTGCGAACGGTGACGCTCATCGGAATCCAGCGGCTCGTGGCTGCTCCCGGCACCGGCGCGTCGCAGACGAGCTGCGAACTCTCGGGCAGCGAGATCGCCGACGCGCGGCCCCAGGTGGTCGGGCTGGGCGCCGCGGGAGCGCGCTTCGCCGACTCCTTCTCCCCCGGCGGCGGCAGCACCTCGATCGACTCCGCGACGAAGCCGGGTCGTGCCGGGGTTCCGTAGAGGCGCAGCTCCGGATACGAGCGCCTGGCGTCGCCGACGGCCATCGACGGCCATGGGATGGCGGAGGGAACCACCCGCACGCTCTCGCCGCGCAAGGCGGCGCGACCGCCGAGTCCGGCGGGCACGAGCACCGCGGTGCCGCCCGCGCCGCGTCCGCCGGAGGCGATCGGTCCGCGACCGAGCAGCACGCACGCGCCATCGTCAAGACGCTTGCGCAGCGCCTCGATCTCCACGGCGATCTCGTTGCGGGCCTGCTCGCTCGTGGCGTTCACCTGCGCCACCTCGAGTCGCTGCATCTCGAGCAGATCCCATCCGGGCGGATCGAGCGGAACCATCTGCTCCACCTGGAGCGTGAACGGCGACGCGGGCTTGGCCGCGTTGCGCAGCGCTTCCGCGCGCATCTGCGAGGCCGGGGGCGCCGGCGGAGGACCGTCGGCGATCGATTCGAGCGCCGGAAGCGCGGCCGCCGCGCCTGCGACGAGCGCGGCGAGCGGCACCTTGGTGCCGCGAGGCGAGTGGAACGATCCTGCCGCTCGGTGATGGCTTCGCATGGACGGCGAGCGTAGAGGTCGTGCGCGGAGGCTGTCCAGTCGATGGACGCCCCGCTCGTCGGCCCGTACTTGGGCCCGTACTTGGGCCCGCGCGTCGGCCCGGTCGAAGCGCCGCCTACCGACCGCCCTCGCCGTCGCCCTCGTCCTCCTCCTTGCCCTCGTCGTCGCCCGCGCCCATGCCGTCGTCGGTCTCGTCGTCGCCTTGGCGCACCCGCCGGACCCGTTCGCGCGCGCCGAACCGCCGTTCCTCCGACATCATCCGCGCCTCGCGAGCCGCTTCCTGAGCCTTTGTCAGCGCCGGAAGCATCATGCCCGCGACCATGGCCGAGGACATCGCCGAACCGCCGCTCAGGTACGCGCACGCGGAGACGAGCTGGACGGACATGCTCCCATCGCCGCGGAACGTGTACGCAAGGTCGTCGCCCTCGACGCGCCCCACCGTGAGGCCGGGCTTCGAGCCCTTCGCGAGTTCGGCGAGCGTGGGCACGGTGGAAACGAAGGGCGTCGCCGGGCCCGACTGCGGAAGCAGCACGCAATCGGCGGAATTCGCCAGCGCCAGCAGCATTCCGTAACCGTTGCGCAGCGACCACGGGGTGTCGTACCAGCTCAGGGAGTTCGCGCCCTGGAGCGCGGCCGCGCCGTTCATCGACTTGAAGCCCGGATTGTCCAGGATCGAGGTCTTCGCCTTCGCCTGCGCCAGCGCCGCGATCGCGGTCTGCGGCGAGAGCGCCATGACCATGGCGCCGTTGCCGACTCCGATCGAGAGTTGGATCGGAATGGGAAGTCCCGCGAAGCTGAGCGAGTAGAAGGCGTCGAGTCCGGGTTGCGTGCGGGCGCGGAGACCGAGCCCGATGTCGCGCGGCTCGCGAATGTCCGCGAGCACGGTGGACAGGCGCGCGAGCGTGCGCTTCATCGTCTCGGCGTCGTCGAGCGTCACCACGACCGCGGAGCCGAAGAAGCCGCCGCCGAGCGACTCGCTCGAGTGGCATGCGATCGTGTCGCCGAGCGGCGCGAGCAGATCTCGTCGCAGATCGAGGCCAAGATGCTCGTGCACCCATCGGTCGACGGCGCCGGCGCCCGCGACCTGCGCCGCGGCGCCGCCTTCGGCGCCGTTCTTGCCGATTCCTTCGTCGCCTTCGAAGTCGGATTCCTCGCCGATTCCGAACGCTTCCGCCTGCGCGTTGAAGTGGTCGACGAGCGCCGTCACGAAGCCGCCGAGATCGAACTTGCCGACCCACCCCGCCACCGAATCGGCCGGGAGCCACTGCGCGTCGGCCGCCTGGAGCACGAGCGCACGATCGGACTCGGCGTACATCGCCTTCGCGCCGTTCACGATTCGCATGTGCACGATCGACTCGGCGCCGTCGTTGACGCCGGCCACGCGCAGGATCATGGGCGTCTTGCTCACGATGCCGAACTGTTCGAGCATTCCGCGACCGTCTGGTCCCTGCGGAAGCATGGACGACGCCATGCCGAGGTAGGGCTGCAGAGGACCGAGATCGAGTTCGAGGGCGAACTGCGGCTCCGTTCCCTTCGACACGCCGAAGCGCTCGAAGCTCATCGGTTCGATGCTCGGCGGTCGACCGACGCTCACGACCGTGGCGCCGCCGTCGCCCTGCTTCATCGTGCCGAACCAGACCGTCGGCCCGTCGGGCGTCTGCATCGTCCGCAGCGACGCGTTCGAGGGATCGGGCTGGAACTGCGACCAGACGCCGCCGGCGCGCATCGCGTCGATGAAGGTCGACTCGAGCGTGTCGCCGGATCGCAGCGCGTTGCCGTAGAAGGTGAACTGCCCCTCGGGCATCGGCGGTCCGCCGCGCTGCGGCGCCGCGAGCCCGATCGAACCGGCGATCCGAGTGGTGAGCAGCTCGCGAACGAGCGTCATCATGATGCGTGCCTGCGGATCGCGCCGGAAGTCGCGATCGAGCTCGGGCGGAAGCTGGATGCCGTCGCGCTCGACGCGCTTCACCGCGTCGAGCAGCCACTTGTCCTTCGGGCTCTTGAGGAAGGCGTCGGCGCCGGCGCTGTAGAAGGTCAGGAACGGCGCGGCGGGTTCGGTTCGTCCCTGCCCCTGCCCTCGTGCCTGTCCCTGCCCGCGCCCCTCGGCACCCTGCGACTCGCGGGCGCCCGGCGCGGCAAGCGCCATCGTTCCGAAGAGCGCCGTCAGCGCCGCCGATGCGACGATGCGTCCGCCCGCACGATTCCGTCCAGCGTTTCGAGACTTGACCATGATGAGCCCTCCTCGGGAATGCGTCGTCGATCCGGACTCCGGCGACGGGCCACGGAGTCTACTTGGAAGTCACCCGCTCCTTGCGCTCGGCGCGTAGATTGGGTCGATGCTCCCGCTCCTTGCAACGCTCGCCATGTCCCAACCGGCCCCTGCCTTCGACCACGTGGTCATGGTGAGCGTCGACGGCCTCCACGCCGGCGTGTTCGCCTCCCCGATCGTCGATGGATTGCCCGCGTTCTCCAGGCTTCGGCGCGGCCCCGGCACGCTGGAGGCGCGCACCGACGCCGACGCCACGATCACGCTTCCGAACCATGTCTCCATGCTCACCTCGCGGCCGCTGAGCGAACACGGCTGGCAGTGGAACGACGATCCGCCCGCGATCCGCCACGGCGGAACGATCCACGCGCGGGCCGGGAAGTACATCCCGAGCGTCTTCGACGCGGCGCACGATCGAGGCGTGTCGACGGCGCTCTTCGCGGGCAAGACGAAGTTCTGGCTCTTCGAACAGAGCTACGGGGCCGGCGCGGGCGCGAAGGACGCGACGCCTCCGGACGACGGTCGCGCCAAGATCGATCTCGTGGTGTTCGCCAAGCGCGGCGCCGATCTCGCCGCGCAGTGCGCGGCGCGGCTCTCGCGTGCGGCGGCCGAGAAGCGGCGCACCCTGGACTTCCTGCACCTGGCGGAACCGGACGTCGCGGGACACGCCCACGAGTGGGACCTGACGCCGGGCTCGAAGTACCTCGAGTCCGTGGCGCTCGTCGATCGATGGCTC
>VGXK01000242.1 GCA_016873355.1 Phycisphaerae bacterium
GAGCGAGCTCGAAGGCGAGTTCGAGCCGCGCGCGGGCGCGGATCAGGTCGCCCGCCGCCAGCCACGCCTCGGCGGCGCCGAGCGCGCTGAGCCAGCGCCTCGGGTCCGCCACGAGCGATGCTTCCCACGCGCTCGCGGCATCGGCGGGGCGATCGATCTCGAGCAGCGCGCCGGCGAGTTCCTGCGCCAGCGCCTCGTTCGAGCGCATGCGTTCGTCGAGCGCGGAGAGCAGTTCCGCGGCCTCGAGCGATCGACCGAGCGCGCGGAGCGACCTGGCCTCCACGATGCGAGCCCCCGGATCGGCGCGATCGAGCGTTCGAGCACGCCGTGAATCGGCAAGCGCCGCCTCCGCGCGGCCGAGTGCGAGCAGGGCGTCGGCGCGGGCCACGAGGATCGGCGCCGCGTCGGGCTCGAGGGCCCGGGCGCGGTCGAGCGCCCCGATCGCCTCGTCGAGCCGATCGAGCCGCCGCAGCGCCATTCCCAGGTAGAGCGGGTACTGCGCGTTCGACGGATCGAGCGACGCGGCCCGCTCGTAGCGGGCGAGCGCCTCGTCGAGACGCCCCGCCTGATCGAGGGCGGTGCCCGCGGCGTGCTGAAGCGCCGCGTTCGACGCGTCGGCGTCGGCGGCCGCGAGGTAGGCGCGAGCCGCCAGGTCGAGGCGCTCTCGCCGCGATTCGCCGTGCGTCGTGAGCGCTTCGGCGAGCAGCACCCGCGCGTGCAGCTCGAGGACCGCGACGCCGTCGGGCGTCAGCTCGACGAGCCTCGCGGTGATCGTCTTCGCGTCGTCGAGGCGACCGGCGGAGAGGTACTGTTCGGCGGCGCGGCGCGCGTCCTCCTGCGCGCGGGCGCCGGTTCCGATGCCGGCGCCGGCGTTCGTCTCGGGCGCGCGGTCGCAGGCCGAGAGCGGCAGCACCGCCATGAGGGCGCCGATCACGGCGCGTCGCGCCGCCGCGCACGCGCCGCGACGCGTCTCGACCTGCACGCGCCGGTATGATTCGCGACCCATGCTGCCGAAAGCGTACATCCCGGCCGATTGGGAGCCGGAGATCGATCGTCGATGGCAGTCGTCGCGCGCCTTTCACGCGGAGCCGGGAGGCGATCGCCCCGCGTACGCGATCTTCATTCCTCCGCCGAACGTGACGGCGGCCCTGCACGTGGGGCACGCGCTGAACAACACGATTCAGGACGTGCTCATCCGACGCGCCCGGATGCAGGGCTTCAACACGCTCTGGATGCCGGGCACGGATCACGCCGGCATCTCCACGCAGGCCGTCGTCGAGAAGCGCCTGATCCAGCAGGGCAGACGGCGCACGCAGTTCACGCGCGAGCAGTTCGTGGCGCAGGTGCAGGCGTGGAAGGACGAATACGAGGCGACGATCCTCGCCCAGCTCCGCGCCATGGGCGCCAGTTGCGACTTCGAGCGCACGCGCTTCACCATGGATCCGATCTGTGCGCTCGCGGTGCGCACGGCCTTCGCGAGCCTCTTCGCGGAGGGACTGATCGATCGCGGCAAGCGGCTGGTGAACTGGGATCCGGTCTCCGGCACCGCGCTCGCCGACGACGAAGTGGAGATGGAGGAGATCGACGGCTCCATGTGGTACCTGCGCTATCCGCTCGCGGACGGCTCGGGCCATGTGACCGTGGCCACCACGCGACCGGAGACGATGCTCGGGGACACGGCGGTGGCAATGAATCCGCGCGATCCGCGCGCGCCGGCGCTCCGCGGCAAGCGCGTGACGCTTCCGATCGTGGGGCGCGAGATCCCGATCGTCGAGGACGACTACGTGGTGCTGCCGGCCGAGCTCGCGGCGCAGGTCGGCGGTGTTCCGGGTGCGGCGAGCGATCCGAAGGCGGCGTTCGCCACCGGCTTCCTCAAGGTCACGCCCGCGCACGATCCGAACGACTGGGACCTCGGCCTGCGGCACGGACTCGCCGTGGTGAACGTCATGGCGCCGGATGCGTCGATCAGCGATCGCCACGGCTGGAGCGATGCGTCGGCCGAGGCGCGTGCGTTCGTGGGACTGTCGCGCGAGGAGGCGCGGACGCGCATCGTGGCGTGGTTCCGCGACAAGGGATTGCTCGAAGGGGTGAAGCCGTATCGCCACGCGGTCGGCCACAGCTATCGCTCGAATGTGCCGATCGAGCCGTACCTCTCCGAGCAGTGGTACGTGCTGGTGACGGACGATCGCATGCGCGGCGCGGCGCTGCGCGCGATGGCGCCCGAGCAGCGGACCGGCGGCGATGCGGCGCGCGCAGGTGCGGCGGCGGGGGCGAACGCGGGCGCGGGCGCGAGCGCGAGCGCCGGCGCGAGCGCGGGCGACGGCGCGGGCGACGGCGAGCTCCGCTTCTTCCCCTCGCGCTACGCGCGCACCTTCGAGTCCTGGCACGAGAACCTGCGCGACTGGTGCGTGTCGCGTCAACTCTGGTGGGGGCATCGAATTCCCATCTGGTGGCGGCGCGGGGATGCGGTCGGCGCCGACGCGCGGCGCGCAATCGACTCGGGCGCCGGAAGGATCGGGCGCTCATCGCTCGTGGCCGTCGAGAGCGATCACTCGCGCGCCGGCTGCGTGCACCGCGTGCGGCTCGCGGACGGAGGCGAAGTCCAGGAGCTGCTCTGCGTGCCGGAGGAGCGGCAGTCGCTCGTTCCCGCGCTCGAGCGCGAGGGCTTCCGCCAGGACGAGGACGTGCTCGACACCTGGTTCAGTTCCGCGCTGTGGCCGCTCTCGACGCTCGGCTGGCCGGACCCGACGCGCGCCGGCACGGACGGCATGCTCGAGACCTTCAATCCGAGCACGGTGCTCTGCACCGCGCGCGAGATCATCACGCTCTGGGTCAGCCGCATGGTGATGTTCAACCGCCATTTCGCGGGACGGCTGCCGTTCCGCAACGTCTACATCCACGCGGTGGTGCAGGACGGCTTCGGAAGGAAGATGTCCAAGAGCCTCGGCAACGGCGTCGATCCGCGCGACATCATCCGCACGCACGGCGCGGACGCGATGCGCTTCGTGCTGGCGCAGATCGCCACGGAAACGCAGGACGTGCGGCTGCCGATCGACATGATCGATCCGCATTCGGGCGAGACGTTCACCCCGGAAACGATCGACGACGGTGCGGGCAATCGAGTGGCCGCGCCGATTCAGCGCAGCCCGAAGGACCCGTCGAAGACGATGGTGTCGTTCTACGGAGTCATGAGCGGCAAGGCCGCGCCGAGCGAATCGTCGCCGCTCGCGCTCAACACGAGCTCGCGCTTCGACGCGGGCCGAAACTTCGCCACGAAGCTCTGGAACGCGGTGCGCTTCGCACTCTCGAGCGTCGGGGAGCCCTCCGATTCGTCGAGGCCGATCGACCCGCGCCGCCGTCCGTTCATCGATCGCTGGATTCTCGCACGCCTCTCGCGCGCGATCGCCGCCGTCGATTCCGCGCTCGACTCGTATCGCTTCAGCACCGCCGTCGACGCGATCTACGACTTCTTCTGGCGCGATCTCTGCGACTGGTACCTCGAGGCGATCAAGCCGACCGTGCGCCAGGACGCCGAGCAGCAGGCGCTGCTCGTCAAGGTGCTCGACGCGACGCTTCGCCTGATCCACCCCGTGTGCCCGTTCGTGACCGAGGCGCTCTGGACCGCGGTGGCGCCGACCTCCGCCCAGCGACCGTCGATCACGGGGCTCGAGTTGGCACCCTCGGAACTCTGCTGCACCGCGTCGTGGCCCCGCGCCCATGCGTCGCTCGACGACGAGGCCGCGCTGGCGCTCGGCTCGCGCTCGCAGGCGCTCGTCGAGGCGGTGCGCACGCTTCGCGGCGAGCGTCGCGTGACGCCGAAGCGACGCATCTCGCTCGCCACAGCGTCGCCGATTCTCTCACTCGTGCGCAACGCCGGCGGCGTGATCGAGGCCCTCGCGGGAATCGAGACGATCTCGGCGAGCGACGAGCCGGGATTCCGCCGTCCCGCCGATGCAACGCCGATTCCGTTCGAAGGTACGGAAGTCATCCTCTCGGGGCTCGTCGACGGCGCCGACGCGTCCGGCGAGCGAACGCGCCTCTCGAAGCTCATCGAGGAGCGCCGCCGCGCGATCGCCGGATTCGAATCGAAGCTCGGCAACGCCGGATACATGGCGAAGGCGCCGAAGTCGGTGGTCGACGAGACGCGCCGAATGCTCGAACAGGCGCGGGAGGATCTCGTGGCCGCGGAGCGATCG
>VGXK01000243.1 GCA_016873355.1 Phycisphaerae bacterium
CCGTGCGTGCTCCGCGCCGCTCGCCGTATCCTGGGCTCGAATGACGACGCCGACGAAACGAACGCCCGAACGCGGAGGCGCTTCATGACGCGGCGCCCGCTCTCTCCGATCGAGCGAGCGCCGGGCGGCCGGATGGCGCGGAGTTTCGTGGCGCTGTGCGCGGCGCTGCTTGCCGCGTCGTTCGGCGCGGCGTCCGCCGACGCGCGCGACCAGGTGATCCGCCCGTTCGAAGGTCGCACGCTGGACGGCTGGGACGGAGATCGGAGCTTCTGGCTCGTCGAGGACGGCGCGATCGTCGGGCGTTCCACCCGTGAACGGCCGGTGCCGCACTCGCAGTACCTGGCGTGGACTGGAACGATGCCGGACGACTTCGAGCTCCGCTGCCAGGTGAGGCTCGTCGGCGGCAACAGCGGCATCCAGTATCGAAGCCGTCGCGTACCCGGCCACGCGGACATGGCCGGGTTCCAGGCGGATCTCGACGCCGCGAACGCGTACACGGGCGCGCTCTACGAGGGGCACGGGCGCGGTTTGATGAGCGCTCGCGGCGAGCAGGTGGAGTGGACGCCGGAAGGCAAGCGCGTGCTCGCCCGGTTCGGCTCGGAGGCCGCGTTGCGTGCGGTGATCCGGGACGGCGAATGGAACGATTACCGCATCGAGGCGATCGGCACGCGCGTGCGCCACTGGATCAACGGCGCGCTGATGAGCGACGTGTCCGACGGCGACGCGAGCCGCTTCCGCCGCGGCGGCGCGCTCGCGCTGCAACTGCATTCCGGCGACCCGATGGAAGTGCGCTTCCGGAATCTCGAGGTGCGCCGGATCTCGAGCGCGCCGCCGGCGAGCGCGATCTCGGCGCCCGAGGGATTCACGGTGGAACTCCTGGCCAGCGCGGGCCCGGGCCAGGGAAGCTGGGTCTGTCTCTGCTTCGACGCGAAGGGTCGCGCCATCGTCAGCCCGCAGAACGGACCGCTGCTCCGCGCCTGGATTCCCGGCGTCTCGCGCCGGCACGACGGATCGGCCTGGCCGGGGCGCGACACCGAGTTCACGCCGCTCGATGCGGATGCGCCGGGCAGCGCGCACGGTCTCTGCGTGCTCGGAGACGATCTCTTCGTGAATTGCGCGCAGGACGAGCAGCGACGCGGACTGTGGCGGCTGCGCGACCGCGACGGTGACGGCGAGATCGACGAGCGCACGAAGCTCTTCGCGTACTCGAACGACGGCGGCGAGCACGGACCGCACGGCGTGATCCCGGGGCCCGACGGCGCGCTGTGGATGACCATCGGCAATCACACGCGCGTCCCCGACGGCATCGTGCGCGGCGAGCCGGATGCGGACGGGCGCCGCGCCCCCGGATCTCCCGCCGATTTCTGGGCCGAGGACATTCCGGTGCCGCGCATCTGGGATCCGAACGGTCACGCGGTGGGACTCACCGCGCCGGGCGGCGTGATCCTGCGCATCGATCCCGAAACGGGCGCTGCGACGATCTTCGCGATGGGGCTTCGCAACGCCTACGACCTCTGCTTCGACGCGGACGGCGAACTCCTGACCTACGACAGCGACATGGAGTGGGACATCGGCGCGCCGTGGTATCGCGCGCCCCGCATCGTGCATGTCGTCAGCGGCGGCGAATACGGCTGGCGAAGCGGCAGCGGCAAGTGGCCCGAGTGGTATCCCGACTCGCTTCCGTCCGCGTGCGACACGGATGTCTCGTCGCCGACGGGAATGCTCGCAGGAGCGGACGGCGGATTCCCCCCGCCGTGGAACGAATTGATCTTCGCCGCGGATTGGACCTACGGGCGCGTGCTCGCGATCGATCCGCAGCCGCTCGTTTCGGCGATTCGCGAGACCGGACGCTTGCAGGCATCCGACCCGGCGTCGATGGGCGCGGGCATTCGCGCCACCTGGATGCCGTTCCTCAGCGGTCGGCCGATGCCCGTCACCGACATGGCGTGGGGTCCCGACGGCGCGATGTACATGATCACCGGGGGCCGCGGAACGCAAAGCGGCCTCTACCGGATTCGTGCCACGGCCGACGCCGGCCGACCGGTGCACGAATCAGTCGCCGATTCACCGAAGGTCACGCAGGAGAAGGTGTGGATTCGCGACATCGGCATGTTCACCCACGAGAAGCGAGTGAAGCGCCGCGAGCTCGAGGCATGGCATCGGCCGCTTCCCTCCGCGGAGTTCGATGCCGCATTTCCGACGATCGTCGAGGCACTCGGCTCGGGCGACCGCACGCTGGCGTACGCCGCGCGCGTGGCGCTCGAGCATCAGCCGATCGAGTCTTGGCGCGATCGCGTGATGGACCTGCCGGCCGGCGATGCTCGCTTGCTCGGCGCGCTGGCGCTGGCGCGGCGAGGAAAGGACGCCGACGCGCAGCGGGCGTGCGAGATCGCGTCCGCGGCGCTGAGCGAGTCCGTGCCGTCGGAGATCGCTCGAACGAGGCTGGCGGCCCCGCGCGACGAGCACGCGGTGGTCGAGCGGCTGATCCTTGCGCTTCGCGCCGCGCAGGTGGCGCTGCTGCGGCATCCCGGCCTCGCCGACTCCGAGCCGCTTCAGGCCTGCGGCGCAGCGGCGGTCACCCTCGGCTCCGACCTGAGCATCGATCCGCGCGTGGCCCAGGCGGCGCTCGAGCTTGCCTGCGCGCTGCAGCTTCCCGGCGCGATCGAGCCGTGCGTGAATCGACTCGATGCCGCCACCGATCGAGCCGACGCGCTGCGATGGGCCGCGATGGTCCGCACGCTGAAGGACGGCTGGACCGAGCCGCTTCGCGAGCGCTACTGGCGCTGGCTCGACGCCGCCGATGCGCAGTCCGGAGGCATGAGCCTCGGCGGGTTCATCGTGGCCATCCGCAGCGACGCGCAGCAGCATGTGAAGCGCCCCGCCTCGAGCCCGACCCCGCCGCCACGGGGCGCGCCAAGCGCCGTTCCCCCGCCCCCCTCGGCCAGCGCTCGCGCCGTTCGTGCCTGGAACGTCGCGGATCTGCTCGATGAATCGATTTCGTCCGGACGCGACCTCGCCCGCGGCGCCCGCATCTACCGCGAGGCGAGCTGCATGCTCTGCCATCGATTCAACGGCGACGGCGTGGCCACGGGACCCGACCTCACCGGCGTCGCGTCGCGCTTCGGTCGCGCGGACCTGTTGCGCGCCATTCTCGAGCCGAGCGCCGACGTGAGCGATCAGTACCGCGACAGCATGGTGACCACGCACGACGGCGAGGTGGTCGTCGGGCGCGTCGTCGCGGACTTGCCGGAGTACCTCGAGATCCGCACGAATCCGATGGGCTTCGAGCGCGAGCGCCTGCAGCGCGCGAGCATCGCGTCCATCGAGCCGATCTCGACGAGCGTCATGCCGCCGGGACTGCTCGATTCCCGCACGCGCGAGGAGATCCTCGACCTGCTCGCGTACCTCGAGTCGGGCGCGGCGTCCGCGCCACCGCGCTGAGCGTGTCGAATCGATGCGTGCGGGAGCGCCCGGGTCCGCGGCGCATGAAGCCGTCGTCATGCCGCACGCGAACGCGTTGCGTCGGCGCGCGCGCATTCACTTCGCGCGGCGGGTTTCTAGACTTGGCCGCATGCCGGATTCGTCCGCAGGATCGACGCGCGACCCTCCCGTCGTCAGTCGGCTCACGAGCGTCGTCACGCTCGTCGTCCAGGTCTGGCTTGCGCTCGGCCTGATCGTCTTCGTGGTGCGCCGCGACTGGGAGAACGTCTTCCTCACGCTCCTCGTGATCGCGCTGATCGTGGTGCCGGCCTTCCTCGTGCGGCGCTGGCGAATCCACGTTCCGGCGGAGTTCCAGCTCACCGCGGTGGCGTTCGTCTTCCTCTCCCTCTACCTCGGCTCGGCAAGCGACTACTACGAATCGTTCTGGTGGTGGGACATCGTGCTGCACATCGGCTCGGGATTCCTCTTCGGCATCGTCGGCTGGATCGTGCTCTACCTGCTGCTCCAGACGGATCGACTTCCGCGCGCGGTGGGTCCGGCGCTCGTGTCGGTCTTCGCCGTCACCTTCGCGGTCACGCTCGGCGTGCTCTGGGAGATCTTCGAGTACATGGTCGACACGCTCTTCCCGAGCGTGAACATGATGAGCAACGAGACCGGCGTCTCCGACACGATGCAGGATCTCATGGTCGACCTGCTCGGCGCCATGGCGGTGGGCGTGCTCGGTTGGGTTCACGCCAGGACGAAGCGATTCGCG
>VGXK01000244.1 GCA_016873355.1 Phycisphaerae bacterium
AAACACGCGAGCATCGATGCGCGAGAGCACGCCCGCCTCCTGCTGGCGCCGCGCGATCTCGTCCACGCGCTGCAGGCGCGACGAGAGCCCGTTCGTCAACTCCGCGCGGAGGCGCTGCGCCGACCACTCGACCCAGCGTTCGCGCAGCTCGATTCGCGTCCGCCACTCCTGCGCCGCGATCTCCTGGAGCATCGCGGCGTACTCGGCGCCGGCGAGCGCCTGGGCCGCGTCGAGCCGCCCGGAGATGGGAATCGTGATTCCCACGCTCGCGGCCACGATCCACGGATTCGAGACGGACTCGAGAATGCGCTCGAGCTCGATGCCGAGCACGGGATCCTCCCAGAGCCCGATGAATTCCGCGGTGGCGAGCGGAACCTTCGCCTGCTCGCGCAACACGCGCAGGCGCCGATTGAACACGACCGCCACGGGCTCGCCCTCCTCCATCGTGAGGCCGTCGCGCGGATCGAAGCCGCCGACGGAACGGGATTCGGAGGCGTCGATCCTCGCGGCGAAGTCGCGCACGCGCTCGTCGTCGGGCGAGCGCGCGGACCATGCGGCGCTCGCGGCGAGCGGGTCGAGCGGCATCGGCTCGTAGGACCTGCAGCCCGCGAGCGCGAGCAGCGGAAGCGCCGGCAGAGCAAACGCGCGAACGGACACGAAGGGACTCCTGGAACGGACCAGCGGACGAACGACGACCGCGCCGCGAGCACGAACGCTCGAGCGGCGCACGCGAACGACGCGCGATCACCGCGCGTCGACGATGCGTGTTCGTCTACTCCCGGAGTCGCGTCGTTCCGATCGAGGGCGGCGCCCCCGCGCACCAGCGACCGTGCGCTCGCGCCGCGCCTGCGTCCGACACCGGTTCCGCCTCGTCCACGGCCACGATCGACACCACGCCGACCTCGGCGGGACTCAGCACGAACGCGGTCGAGCTCGCGCCCGCAGGCCTCGGCGCCGCCGAGAGGAAGCCGATCTCGCAGTGATGGCGATGATCGGGGGAGGGCGGTTCCTGCGGATCGCACGAATGCGTCGAAGGACCGCAGTCGTGGTGCGAATCTCCGATTCCGAACGGATGCCAGTGCATCTCGACGCCGCCGAGCGCCTGCGAATCGAGCACCACGACGGTCGTCGAATGGGGCAGAATGCCCGTCGCCTGCGCCAGCACGGCGACGATCGCGAGCACTGCGGCGATGGACGCGAACGAGCGCGGCATCCGGGCACGAGCATATCGGCGCATCCGGCCGCCCGCTTCGATCCGGATGGACGAGCGTGACATTCGCGTGGCGGGAATCTCGCTCGAACGCGCAGCGGCTGCGCAGGCCGCGACGACGCCTGGCGCCACGGCGCTCAGTTCGGATCGGAAGGCGGATTCGCGGACGCGGCGCCGTGCGGCGGCGCCGACGGCTCCGCGCGCGTCGCCCGTCGCTTCGCGTGCTTCTCGCTGGCGCGGACGGCGATGAGCAGCAGCCCCATGCCCGCGAGCAGCTCCACGTCGGCCAGGTTGAAGACCCACGGGAAGACCTCGGTGTTGCCTCCCGGCCACTTCAGTCCGAACGGAAGTTGCCAGCGCGGCAGCATGTGCAGGAAGTCGCGCACCGCGCCGTACGCGAGGCGATCGTAGAGATTGCCGATGCCGCCCGCGAGCACGAGCCCGATGCCCACGTGCGCCAGGCGCGACGATCGACTCGTCCACCACCCGAAGACCCAGAGCGCCACCGCGATCGCGCCGATCGTGAACGCCACGAAGACGCCGCGTCGATTCTGCCCGAGTCCGAAGACGGCGCCGTGATTCACCACGAGGCTGAAGTCGAGCAGATCGAACGGCAGCGCGCGCACCGGCTCGTGCCGCGGCGGAGCGTACGACGGCACGCTCGCCTGCTCGTACGTGAGCTCGATCGGCCGGCCCGCGACCGTTCGAAACGACCACGACTTCGTGGCGAGATCGAGCGAGAGCGCCGTCGCGAACACGAGCAGCAGCGTGAGCCACGCCGCGGGACTTCTCCAGGCGCGATCCATCCGAACCTCGGTCATCGAAGCTGGCCGCTCTCGACGAGCCGCGCGGCCTCCACCGTGTACTTCGCCCAGGGCTTCGCATCGAGGCGCGCCTTGGGAATCGGCTTGCCGGTCATCTGGCAGACGCCGTAGGTGCGCTGCGCGATTCGCTCGAGCGCTTCGTCGAGTTCCTGGAGCAGTTGCCGATCGGTGGCGGCCATGCCCAGCGCGAAGTCCTGGTCGAAGGTGTCGGTGCCGATGTCGGCCGGATGCAGCGGCATGTTCGAGAGGTTGCCGCCGCTCGAGCGGAGCGCCTCGTCCTCGAGCCCCGTGACGCGCCCGACGAGCTCGCGCCGATGCCGCAGCAGGATGTCGCGGTAATGGTCGAGATCGGTCTTCGAGAGCTTCGTCTTCGTCTTCTGGATCGTCGACTCCGACGGCATGGTCGGCGCCGCGGGGGCGGGCGCGGCCGCCTTCGTCTTCTTGCGCTTCACGCCCGCCACCTTCGTCGAGATCACGCGCACGCGCCGGCCGTTCACCACGACGTAGCCGTGCGAGTCGGCCTTGATGCCCATGGCGACGGCGGCCACCGAGCGCGCGTTCGCGAGATCGAGCTTGGGACTCCCCTTCTTGCCCGACTTCGACGCCTTCTCCGCTTCCTGCGCCGCCTTCATCGCCTGTCGCTTCGGCTCGATGATCGTGATGCCCTTGCCGCGCGACGGGCTCTTGCGCGGCGGCGGGGGCGGCGGCGGCGTGAGCGAAAGCGGCGAGAGCACCGGCTCGCGCGATCCGAAGCGAAGTCCCGGGCGGTTCGAGCTCGGCGAACCGGGTCGCTTGCCCTTGCCCGGCGCGCCGGCCGGCGCCTGCGATTTCGACGCGACGGCGCCGCGCGCCGACTTCGCCGGCTTCGCGGCGCTCGACGGCTTCGATCGTGCGGAGGACTTGGCGGGCTTCCGTGCGGCGCCCTTGGCGGATTTCTTCTTGCTCGGTTTGGTCACGGCTGCCCGATCTCGGCGTCGCATCGCGGCGACGCATGCACACACACCGCCCATCGCCGCCGGCAGGGGCGGCGCACGGGCGAACGGAACGCGAACGATATCGGGATTCCCGCCGGATCGTCAAACGCGGACGCGCCCGCGAGCCACCGAACCGATGTTGCGGAACTTGTCGTAGCGGAGCCGCACGAGCGTGTCCGGAGAGATCCTCGACAGCTCCCGCAGCGTGTCGACGATCCACGACTGGAGCCGCTCCGCCGTCGCCTTCGGATCCCGATGCGCGCCGCCGTGCGGCTCCGGGATCACCGCGTCGATGAGACCGTTGCGGAGGTTGTCCTCGGCCGTGAGCGAGAGCGCTTCGGCCGCCAGCGCGTTCGTCTGCTCGTTCGCCTGCTTCCAGAGGATCGCCGCGCAGCCTTCCGGACTGATTACGGAGTACCACGCGTGCTGGAGCATGGCCACGCGATCGCCCACGCCGATGCCGAGCGCGCCGCCGGAGCCTCCCTCGCCGATGACGACGCAGACGATCGGCGTGCGAAGACGGCTCATTTCGCGCAGGTTCAGCGCGATCGCCTCCGCCTGGCCGCGCTGCTCGCTGCCGACGCCGGGATACGCGCCCGGCGTGTCGATGAGCGTCACGATCGGCAGGTGGAACTTCTCGGCGAGCTTCATCTTGGCGAGCGCCTTGCGATAGCCCTCCGGATGCGCGCAGCCGAAGTGGCACGCGAGGCGCTCCTCGGTGGTGCGCCCCTTGTGATGTCCCACGAGCAGGCACTTCGTGGTGCCGATGCGCGTGAAGCCGGTGACGATCGCGGGATCGTCGCCGTAGTGACGATCGCCGTGCAGCTCGACCCACTCGCGGCAGATCATGTCGACGTAGTCGAGCGTCTGCGGACGCCCGGGATGCCGCGCCACGCGCACGCGCTGCCACGGCGAGAGCGCGTCGTAGGTCTTCGTGAGCAGGCTGTCGCGGGCCTGCTCGAGCGTGGCGAGTTCCAGCGCCAGGCGTTCGGCGTTCGCCTGCCCGCGAAGCGAATCGATCTGCCGTTCGAGTTCGAGAATCGGCTGTTCGAAGTCGAGCGCGTAGGAACCGCTGTACCCGCTGCGGGACATGGGCCGCATCGTATCAGCGATACTGCATGCGACGCGTCATGGACGGCATCGAGCTGGCCATCCTGGGCTGCGGACACATGGGACACGCGATA
>VGXK01000245.1 GCA_016873355.1 Phycisphaerae bacterium
TGTTCCGCCGAGTTCCTGCTGGGCGAAGGTGGTGGACTGGACGATCGGCGCGACGACCGCGCCGTGGAACGGATCGGGCGCCGACCCCGCAAGGATCAGCGCCGTGTCGAATCGAAGGGACTGCGAAGACATGGAAAGCTTCCTCTCTCCCGCGCACACGCGCGGGGAGTTCCAGGTTCCCGATCGGGAACCGTTGCGAACGGAACAGACGACAAGCGGCGAGCCGAGAGGGCCCGATCGCTGCGGTCGTTCGTCAGGAAGCGAAGGGTGTGGTCACTCGCCGATGTGCCACGCCTCGTCGCCGACGCGGACCGCCGCGATCGGGCTGGGCATGACCATCATGATCATCGGCATTGGACGCAATGCCGCGGGATTGACCGTGCGAAGTACCATCAGTGGGGCGGAAGCATAGAGGCGACTTCCGCATTGTCAAGGGGCCGCAGCGCAAATGCCGCATCGACACCCCGGGTCGTTCCTTGGACGACTCGCGCTCGTCGGCCATCTGGCATCGATGGAGATTCACATGCGAACCGCGATCGTCTGCGCGTGCACGCTCGTTCCTGCCCTCCTCGCGACGGCCAAGGCGCCGGTGCCCGAAGCGCACGATGCACGCGGCACCGCGGGCGCCCGGCAATCCGCGCCTGCCGGCGCACTCGATGCGCCCACGCAGGTGCCGATCGACGCGCCGATCACGGCGGTCACCGCGTACCAGGGTCGCGCCGCGATCACGCGAAGCGGCGCGATCACGCTGGACCAGGGCACCTTCGCGCTCCGATTCGCGAATCTTCCTGCATCGATCGACGCGCTGACGCTTCAGGCGAAGGTCGGCGACAAGGCGCGGCTCGTGAACGTGGAGTACCTGGAGACGCCGGTGCCGGATCCATCCGGCTCCCCCGCCATGATTTCGCTCAACAAGGAGGTCGAAGCCGCGCGGCTGGCGCTCAAGACCCTGGAGGAAGATCGCGCCATGCTTCAATCGCAGTTGAAGCTGGTGGAGCAGATCGGCGTTCGCGCCACGTCCGACGCCACCCGCGACGGCGGCACGCCGCAGCTCAGTCTCGAAGCGCTGCGGCAGCAGCTTGCCTTCGTGCAGACGGAGCGAGCTCGTCTCGTCGGCGAGGATCGCTCGTTCGCGCAGAAAGCCCAGGCCAAGGCCCACGAACTCGCCGCGCTCGAAGCGAGGCGAAGCTCGCTCGGCGCCGCGGAGCGCGTCGTGCGAAGCGCCGAAGTGACCGTGGCCGTGCCCGACGGCGGCGAGGTTCCGGTGTCGCTCACCTACCTGGTGTCAAACGCGGGCTGGGAGCCGATCTACAGCGTGCGCGGCGCCGCCGATCGAAGCGGCGTGACGCTCGAGTTCGACGCGAACATCGCTCAGCGAAGCGGCGAGGACTGGAAGGACGTGTCGCTGACGATTTCCACGGCCCAGCCCACGCAGCGCGCGAATCCTCCGGCGCTGTCGCCGATCTTCGTGAACATCTTCGTGCCGCCCCCGCCGCCACCGCCGCCAGCGGGCGGCGAAGTGGAAGGAGGCGCTGCGATCGGTCAGGACATGTACAAGAACGCGGATCGCTATCGCCACCCCGACAAGAGCGGCGGCGGATTCGGCGGTGGCGGTGGCGGAAGTGGCGGCGGCAGTGACGGTCGAACCGCCGCAGGACTCGACGCCGACGATCTCAGCGAAGAAAAGATCCTCCGCGCGAAACTTGGCGAGCGGATCGAATCGCTCGCCGCCGGCGCCGCCGTCGTGGAAGGCGGCACCGCGGTGAGCTTCGAGCTTCCGCGCAAGATCACCGTTCCCACGAACGCCGATCGCATGATCCGCACGCGCGTGGCCACGATCACGCCCAAGGCGTCGTTCCTCTACACCGCGATACCACTGCTCACCGAATCGGTGTATCTGCGCGGAAAGCTCGTCAACACCAGCCCGTATCAGCTCGTTCCCGGCAGGGCGCAGATCTTCATGGGATCGGAGTATGTCGGCCCCACGACGATTGCCGGGGTGGCGCCGAACGGCGAGTTCGTCGTGTACTTCGGCATCGACCGCGCCATCCGCGCCACGCGACAGCTCGTCATGAAGAACACCACCGAGAGCGGCGTCTTCTCGAAGGCGGTCGAAACGGTGCGGAACTACCGCGTGCTCATCGACAACGGCAGCGGGCGACCGATCGATATGGAGTTGCTCGATCGCCGGCCGGTGAGCCGCAACGAGAAGATCACGGCCCTCGCGGAGAACCTCTCCGCGCCGATCTCCGCGAACGCCGAGTACGTGCGGGATCTCCAGCCGCAGGGAATCCTGCGCTGGGATCTGAGCGTGCCGGCGGGCGCAACGGGCCCGACCGCAATGCCGGTCACCTGGACAACGAAGGTGATTGCGCCGAAGGACGTGAACATCACCCACGTGCCCGACTGAATCGGCGCTCGCTCGCGCCGGCGTCCGGCTGCCGGGCGCGTCGTCCGCGGATCGGCGAAGATGCAGCCACGCCGTGATCCTGCGCTTCGTTTTCATTCTCGCCCTGCTCATCGCGGTCGACGTCACGATCGTGGTGCTGGTCGTGAAGTCGCCGGGAGCGATTCCGCCCGTGGCCGTTGCCGCGGTCGCGCTCGGCGCGGTGCCGCTCATCGCCATGGCGGCGTTCCACATGCTCTGGCGGCCGATGCTCGGGCAGTTCGATCGCCAGCAGCCGTCGCTCGACGCGGTGCGGCGCCGCTACCAGAGCTTCTCGATCGGCATCGTGAACATGGGTTTCAGCATCCATGTCGCCGTCGACGACGAGTTCCTTCATCTGGAACCGCTGTGGCCGTGGCAGGTGCTCGGCGCCATGCCGGTGAGCATTCCGTGGTCGGCGCTCTCTCCCGCGCCGCGCGACGCGATCAATCTCTTCGGCCGCGCCGTGCGCGTGAACGGGCACACGCTCGTCGGCCCCAAGTGGTGCCTCGAGCGAGTACCGCAGGCGCCCAGGTAGTTCGCTTGGCGGAGTGCCGCTCGCGCCATCAGGTCCACCACGGCTTGGCGGCCTTCTCCTCGATCAGGCATTCGCTGAGGAAGTCGACCGCGCGATGGAATCCTTCCTCCACGCTCATCAGCGCGTCCTCGTGCTCGATCGAGAGAACATGGTCGTAGCCGTGCCGTCGAAGCATGCTCACGAACGGCTTCCAGAACTCGGCGCCGTGTCCTTCGCCGCGAGAATCGGATCGATGCCCTGCCAGAAGAAGTGCGACGGATCGAGGTTCGCGCCGAGCACGGGCTTGCCGCGCAGTCCACTCGCCTTCATGGCGCGCTCGCTCAGGCGAATGAGCGCGTCGGGGTTGTAGACGCAGAAACCCGGATGCGCTTCCTACTTGACCGCGGTCCACTCGCCGAGCAGCGTGCCGAGATCATCACCGTTCACGATCCCGTCGCCGTTGAAGTCGCAGCGCGAATCGAAGTCGGGCGAGCCCCACGACGCGAGCAGCACGCCGAGGTCGTCGCCGTCAACCGCGCAGTCGCCGGTGAGATCCGCAGGCGAACTTGCAAGCGGCGTGGCGATCTTCGGTCCGCCGCTGCTCAGCAATTGACCGATCGCATTGATGTCCACCACATTTCCTAGCGTCGCCGAGCCCGGAGCGAGCAGGTCGCTGAGCTTGTAGACCTCGCCACCGAGCCAGATCAGTTGTGCCGACGGCACCCCAGCACCTCCAGCCGAGCCGAAGATCACGCCCGCATCGTTGATGCCGCCAGCGGCGCCGGATGTATACCCAGGTGGCATCGGAAGTTCGATCGGCGCACGATCGATCCAGAGAGTCGGGCGCTGAATGTTTGGGCTGTCAATCTTCGAGTACCCGACCACATGAGCAGACGAGTTCGCTCCGCGCGCGACGGAGATCGGGTACCCGGGCACCGGCTCCAGCCATTCGATCGAGTCGCCGAACCAACGGAACGCACGAGCATCGACATTCTGATTGCCAGCCGATCCGACAACATGTCCGGCGTTCGAGACTCCGTACGCCGTTCCGCTCGGGAATGGTGCGGTGTTCATCGTTTCCATCACACCTTGGAACCAGCGGTACGGATCTCCGGCGCTTCCACCGACCACGAGCCCGCTTGCGTTCACGCCCTGTGGACGACTGCCTGTTCCGCCCGGCGCCGGCTCGATCTCGGTGAATGAGCCGTCGTGCCACCAGACACAACCCCTGAGCACCGATCCACTCG
>VGXK01000246.1 GCA_016873355.1 Phycisphaerae bacterium
CGCGCCCGGGATCGATGTTCGCGGCGAGCACGAAGAGGCAGTCGTCGAAGTCGCGCACGGCGGCGCCCTCGTCGAGCACGATGGCGAAGTCGCCGAGATGTTCGCCGCCGATCGACGCCGCGATCGTCCAGAGCCGCTCGATCGCTCTCGCGCCGTCGCCGGCGCGCCGCTTGCGCACCGCGAGGATCACGCAGCGGCCGAGGCCGCCCTCGGGAAGATCGAAATCGGCAAGCGCCCCGTCGTCTTCGCCCGACTCGCGCCGCCACGACTCGAGCGCCGCGCGCAGCGCGTGCACCTGCACCGCGCTCGGCCGCTCCGGCGCACCGGCCGGCACGCCGTGCAGCGCTTCGCTCTCGCCCGCGCCCGTCGCGTCGAAACCGATCTTGCATCCGGCGCCGAGCCACGGCGCCGCGTGATCGAGGATGTCGAGCGGTCCGTGCACCGTCTCCACGTCGCGCCCGAAATGACAGCGCTCGAAGATTCGCCGCCACACGGCGCGCTCGTCGTGCACGTCGACCGAGTCGTCGACGACCGCGATCATCTTGGTCCAGGCCATCTGTCCCGCGCCCCACACCGAGTGCATCACGCGCCGTGCCTGCATCGGGTACGCCTTGCGAATGCGCACGAACGCGGCGTTGTGGAAGCAGCCGAAGAGCGGCAGGTGGTAGTCGTCGACGTCGTGAATGAGCGTGCGCAGCAGCGGCAGGAAGATGCGCTCCGTGGCCTTGCCCAGGTAGTAGTCCTCCTGCGGAGGTGGACCGACGACGGTGGCGGGAATGATCGCGTCTCGCGCGTGCGTGACCGCCGTCACCTCCACGATCGGATAGCGATCGGGCAGTGAATAGAAGCCGGTGTGATCGCCGAAGGGTCCTTCGAACACGGCGCCGTCTCCGAGCGGCTCGCCGCTTCGCGGATCCCATCCCGGGAAACCGCAGCGCGTGTCGACCCATCCCTCGATCACGAGCTCGCTGTTCGCGGGCACGCGCAGCGGCACCGTCTTCGCCGGAACCATCGGGATTCCGCGACCGTTCAGGAATCCGCACATGAGCAGCTCACTGATTCCCGGCGGAAGCGGCGCGGTGGCGCCGTACGCCATGACGCTCTCGCCGCCGAAGCAGATCGCGATCGGCATGCGCTCGCCGAGCTTCTTCCAGCTTCGCCAGTGCGACGCGCCGTCGTGATGCATGTGCCAGTGCATGGCGAGACGCGTGCGACCGAGCAGCTGCGCGCGATACATGCCGATGTTGTGGCTCGACGGCGTCGCCACGCCGCGATCGTCGGCGTGGATCGTGTGCATTCCCGCGAAGGTGATGAACCTGCCGTTGCCGTCCGCGGTTCCCGCCGCCCTTGCGTCGATCGCCGAACCGACCGCGATCGGATCGCCGTCGTGCGGCCAGCACTTGATGAGCGGAATGCGCGAGAGATCGACTTCGCCGCGTTCGGCGAGCTTCACCACCTGCTGGCAGCGTCCGCTCCGCACGCGCCGCGGCGGGATGCGCAGCAGGGGCGCGAAGCGCCGTGCCGCCGAAATCAGCTCGCCGAGCGATCGAGGCGGCGTCGGCTGAACGAGCGCCGCGATTCGATCGGCGATCGCCTCGAGTCCGCGCGGATGCTCCGCCGCGCCGAGTGCGATCTCCACGCGTCGATGGCTGCCGAAGACGTTCATGCAGAGCGGAAAGTCGCAGCCTTCGACGCGCTCGAAGACGAGTGCACGGCCGCCGAGCGCCGCTCGCGGCGGATCGAAGGCGGCGGCGCTTCGACTCGACGACGGCGCCTCGAGCCTCGCTTCGCGCTGCGCGTGCTCCGAGGGCTCGAGCAGCGGACTCACCGTCGACTCGATGCGCCGGACCTCGCCGCGTCTCGACAATTCCGCAAGGAATGCGCCCAGCGTCGGAAACACGGCCCCGATGGTATTGCCCCCCCATGCGATCCGCGCTTCGGTACATTCCGCCTCGATGACCGGCGCGGCGCTCGAACTGCGAGGGGTGAGCAAGGTCTTCAAGGGGCGCGTGCACGCGCTGCGCGAGGTCGACCTCACCGTTCCGAAGGGCGCCGTCTTCGGATTGCTCGGTCCCAACGGCGCCGGCAAGAGCACGCTCGTCAAGATCCTCACCACGGTCGTGCGTCCCACGCGCGCCCGCGGCACCGTGCTCGGTCGACCGCTCGGCACGAAGGCCGTGCTCGCGAAGGTGGGCTACCTGCCGGAGCACCACCGCTTCCCGCCCTACCTCACCGGCCGCCAGCTCGTCGAATTCTTCGGCGCGCTCGCGAACACTCCTCGCGCCGTGCGTCGGCGCCGCGCCGCCGAACTGCTCGACGTCGTCGGCATGGCGGACTGGGCCGACAAGCGCGTCACCACCTACAGCAAGGGAATGCAGCAGCGCACCGGCATCGCCATGTCGCTCGTGAACGATCCCGAACTCGTCATCCTCGACGAGCCGACCGACGGCGTCGATCCGCTCGGCCGTCGCGAGATCCGCGACATTCTCGTGCACATGCGGAACGAGGGACGCACCGTCTTCCTCAACAGCCATCTGCTGAGCGAAGTGGAGATGGTCTGCGATTCCGTCGCGATCATGCTGCAGGGTCGCGTGGTGCAGCAGGGCACGATCGAATCGCTCACGGCGCACAGCCGTCGCTTCGAGATCCGCTTCATGCGACTCGAGCGCGAGCGCCTTCGCGTCGGCGATCAGGAGCATGCGATCGAACGGGACGGCGACGCAAGCCGCCTCATGCTTCCGCACGCCACCGCCGAGCAGGTGCAGCCCGTGATCGACGAGCTTCGCCGCCTGGGCGCCGTGCTGCTCGAACTCCGCGACATGCGCGAGTCGCTCGAGGACACCTTCCTCCGCGCCGTGCGAGATCCCGCGACCGGCCGGGCGCCGCCTCCCGGCGCTTCGATGCGCGGGCGAGCGGGGGAGGTGTCGTCGTGAGCGCCGCGTCGCAGTCGCTTGCGCTGCTGAACGACAGCTACCGCGAGCTGCGGCATCGCAAGCTGTTCTGGGTGGCGCTGGCGCTCTCGCTGCTCGTCGTGGTCGCGGTCGGCGCCACCGGAGTGAACGAACGCGGCTGGACGATCTTCCACTGGACGATCGAGGGAGACCTGAACAGTTCGTGGATCAAGCCGGCGGCCTACTACAAGTGGGCCTTCGTCGGTCTCGGCGTCGAGTTCTGGCTGACCTGGGTGGCCACGATCCTGGCGCTGATCACCACCGCGGGCATCGTGCCCGACCTCGTCTCGAGCGGCTCGATCGATCTGCTCGTGTCGAAGCCGCTGAGCCGCGCGCGGCTCTTCCTCACGAAGTTCGCGGGCGGACTGCTCTTCGCCACGCTTCAGGTCTCGATCTTCACGGTCGCGAGCTTCTTCGTGCTCGGCCTGCGCGGCGAGACCTGGGAGCCCAGGGTCTTCCTGGCGATTCCGCTCGTCATCGCCTTCTTCAGCTATCTCTTCGCCATCTGCGCGCTGGTCGGGCTCGTCACGCGCAGCACGGTGGCGAGCCTGCTCGTCACGATCCTTCTCTGGGCGGTGATCGGTGGACTGTGGGGAACGAACGACATGCTCAACATCCGCCGAGTCGTGCTCACGGCGGACGCCAGGGAGCTCGAGCGCCGAATTCCCGTCACGAAGGACGAGCAGCGCGTGGAGGAGTACCGATCCGCACTCGAGTCGGTGCGGGGGTCGGAGCGGACTTGGAATCGCGTCTGCGCGATCGGCAATCTCGTGATCACGCCCATGCCGAAGACCGGCGCCACGATCGAGCTGCTTCAGCGCGAGCTGATCCAGATCGCGGACGTGCCGCAGGACGACGAATCGAACGAGCTTCCCCCGTTCATGACGCCCAAGTACGCCAAGAGGTCCGACGCGATGAAGGCCATCCGGGAGTGGAAGCAGACGCAGACGCCGCTCTGGATCCTCGGAACCAGTCTCGGCGCCGAGGCCGCGATCCTGGCGCTCTGCGTGCTGATCTTCTCGCGACGCGACTACTGAGCCGGATCCTCGCGAACGGCGGCGCAAGGCACGAGCGCGGCGGGTCTCCGCCGCTCCGCGATCAGTGCGCCCGCCCGAGTTCGGCGGCGCGGGACGCCGCCGCGAGCACCGCATCGACGATCGCCTCCGGAACGCCGCGCTGCGACCACACGCTCGTCGCCGCCTCGGTGGTGCCGCCGCGACTCGT
>VGXK01000247.1 GCA_016873355.1 Phycisphaerae bacterium
CGAGGCGCCCCAAGCTCGAAGTCGCCATGATTCACGAGCGAGCCGACCCAGGTGGCGGTCCGGCTGGTCGGTGCTGGCGCCAGTCGCAGGATGCCGCTCGACGCGTTCTCGATGACCTGGCCGTTCGTGGTGAACACGATCGATTCCGTCGGCCCCGCTTCGATTCGACCGTGATTCACGACGCCGCTCCGGAACGCGAACTCGATTTGTCCCTGGAATCTCGCGCTGTCCATGATGAGCGCCGACGTCTGCGGATTCCACGGACCCGCGACTCTCTTCGCCTGGGAGCTCGCGTTCGGCAGCGCGGTCACCTCGCAGTTCGCGAACTCCGCCACCGGCGCGTCGCTGAAGAGCATCGCGTGCGCGTAGGGAAAGTCGGTGCCGCCCAGGAGCACGACCGCGGGAACCTGTCCTCCCGGGGACACCCAGAGCGTCGGTGGATAGTTCGAGTCCCAGAAGAGAGCGCCCACATGCACCGGCGCATCGACGATCGTTCCGGAATCGATCCGCAGGGTCTCGACGACCTCGATCCTGCCCGGAACATCGCCGTCGACTCGACGGATCACGCCGCCGGCGATTCGAGTCACGCGACCGACGTTGGGGTAGGTACCGATTCCGAAGCGCACGATCGATCCGGGCGCGGCTTCGATCACGCCATCGGTGTTGTCGATCGAGCAATCGGCGATCACGAGCGTGGCGCCGTTCGCGGCCCGCATCGTGCCGTGGTTGAAGTTGATGCCATCGCCGTTCGAGAGGTCGACGAGCATCGGCGTCGCGCTCGATGCCTCGATCACGCCGTGATTCTCGAGTCGAAGCGAATCGGCTCCCACTCGCTGACCGCCCGCGATCGTGGCGCCGGTCTCGACGAGCAGCGTGTGCGTCGTCGCCGCGCTCGTGATCGCGTTCGCGCTGCCGCCCGCCTCCGTCCACATCGCGCCCGTCGGCACTGTGAACGGCGTCGTCTCCAGGCGAACCGTCGTGGAGATCCCGGCCTCGCCCTCCTGATGCAGATCGCCGATGTGGGTTCCTGCTCGCAAGCGCAGGTACGCGAAGTTGCCGATCGAGATCGGGCCGTCGACGACGACGCCTTCCAGCGATGTGTCGCCCGTGACCCGCAGCGAGCCCGGCCCGGCGCCGTCGACATCTCGAAGCGTGCCGCCCATGAGCGACACCCCATGGAGGCGCACCTTCGCGCCCGGCATTGATTCGATGACGCCGCCCGCGTTGTCGAGCGAGAGATCCTGGAGCAACAGAGCTCCCGGCGCTTCCGCAGCCAAGCGGCCGGAATTGAAGTTGAGTCCGGCGCCGTCGCTCAGGTCGACGGTGATCTTGCCGTTCGCCGCGACGATCTCGCCCTCGTTCGAGAGTCGCATCGAGTCTGCGCCGAGCGCCATGGCGCCGGTCAGGCGGTGCCCCTTCGCGTGCACGAGTCGACCGTTCGGCAGCAGCGCGCAGATCGTGGCGGCGGGATCTCCGGCGATGATCTCGCCGCTTCCGCTGATCACCGATTCCTCGGGCTCGAGCCGCAGCGTGACGGGCTGACCGAAGGACGCCCAGAGCCCGATCACGCCGTGGTTGTCGATCGCGCCGCCCGCAAGCGCGAGTCCCGCACCGGCCAGGATCTCGAGCTCGGCGCCTTCGCCGATCGAGAGCGCGTCGATCACCGGGATCGCGCTGCCGATCGTCACGGTGAGCGAGCCCGGCGCCGCCGCGGGAATGATCGCCAGGTAGTGCGTTCGCGGGTCGTTCCACGGAACCACGCCGAGCGACCAGCTCGACGCCTCCATCCACGACCCGGACGAACGCGCGATCCACGAATTCACATCCGTGTCCGCGTGGGCCGCGCCGCCGAGAACGAGCGCCAGCGCCGCCGCGCAAGCCCGCGCAGTCGCACCGGCCGCGGACCATGGAACGGGCGCCGCCGTCTGTCGCGCCCATGCGGCCGCACGCACCAGGAAAGCGCCGCGCACGCGCAGAATCCCAGCAAGTTCCGGTCGATCCATGTCGAACCAATCCAGTGGAGCCCGTGAGATGCGGAGGGCCCATTCGGCTCCATCGGGCGCTCTCCAGTCGGAAGCAGACACCCGCTCTTCGCCCCGGTCAAGCGTCCGGTTGCGAAAGCCGCGATTCTCCCCAGCCTCTCGGCGAACCGACCCTCCTCTACACTCGTTCCCTTGATTCGAGCCGCCGGAAGGATGCCCGCGGCCGTCGCACCACTCTCGAGCCACCAATGCCAACGCCCCGCCCGTTCCCCAAGGATGATGCCCCCATGAGCTCTCCCCGTCTCTCCCCCGCCGGCAGCGCCGCACGAGCCAGCGATCTCTTCGGTCGCCTCACCTTCAGCGGCGACACGATGCTGAAGCGCCTGCCGAGCGATGCCTATCAGAAGCTCGAGCAGACGATGCGCGACGGAACGCCGCTCGATCCCGCGATCGCGAACACGGTTGCGGTGGCGATGAAGGACTGGGCGATCGAGCACGGCGCCACGCATTACTGCCACTGGTTCCAGCCGCTCACCGGCACGAGCGCCGAGAAGCACGACGCGTTCCTCTCTCCGCTCTCCGACGGCGGCGCCATCGAGAAGCTCTCCGGCAGCCAGCTCATCCAGGGCGAACCCGACGCGTCGAGCTTCCCCTCCGGCGGCATCCGCGACACCTACGAGGCGCGCGGCTACACGATCTGGGATGCGACGAGCCCCGCCTTCCTCATCCGAAATCCCGGCGGCGTGGTCACGCTCTGCATTCCCACCGTCTTCGTGAGCTGGACCGGGGACGCGCTCGACAAGAAGACGCCGCTGCTCCGCTCGATCGACGCGGTGAGCAAGCAGGCGATGCGCATTCTCAAGCTCTTCGGCGCCGACGCGGGCGTCACGCGCGTGATCACCACGCTCGGCTGCGAGCAGGAGTACTTCCTCGTCGATCGCGAGCTCTGCGACGAGCGCCTCGACCTGACGATCACCGGCCGCACGCTCATCGGCGCGCCCGCTCCGAAGGGCCACCAGCTCGACGATCACTACTTCGGCGCCATTCCCGACCGCATCATCAGCTACATGGCCGATTGCGAGGCGAAACTCTTCGAACTCGGCGTGCCGGTGAAGACGCGCCACAACGAAGTGGCCCCCGGACAGTACGAGCTCGCCCCCACCTTCGAGAACGCGAACATCGCCGTCGACCACCAGATGGTCACGATGCACGTGCTGCGGCAGACGGCGCGCGAGCACGGCTTCGCGTGCCTGCTGCACGAGAAGCCCTTCGCCGGCATCAACGGCTCCGGCAAGCACAACAACTGGTCGATCTCGACGAACACGGGCGTCAACCTGCTCGACCCGCGCGACGAGACGCACACGAACATGCAGTTCCTCGTGTTCCTCTGCGCGGTGATCCGCGCGGTCGACACCTACGCCGACCTGCTCCGTGCGTCGATCGCGAGCGCCGCGAACGATCATCGCCTCGGCGCGAACGAGGCGCCGCCGGCGATCATGTCCGTCTACCTGGGCGACATGCTCACGGACATTCTCAACCAGCTCGAGAACGGCGGCACGCGCAAGACGCTCAAGGGCGGCACGCTCGATTTCGGCGCCCACTCGATTCCGCAGATCCCGCGCCACACGAGCGACCGCAACCGAACCTCGCCGTTCGCCTTCACGGGCAACAAGTTCGAATTCCGCGCGGTCGGCTCGAGCGCGAGCGTGGCGTGGCCGAACACGGTGCTCAACACGATCATCGCCGAGAGCCTCGACTTCCTCGCCACCGAGCTCGAGCGCAAGGCCGGCAGGAACCCCACGCCGGCCAAGCTCGAGACGGCCGTGCGCACCGTGCTCAAGGAAGTGGTGAAGACGCATCGCCGCGTCTGCTTCGACGGCGACGGCTACAGCGAGTCGTGGCACAAGGAGGCCGCCAAGCGAGGCCTGCCGAATCTTCGCGCCACGGCCGACGCGCTGCCGGTGATCAAGTCGAAGCGGACGATCGACCTCTTCACGAAGTACGGCGTGCTCTCGAAGCGCGAGCTCGCCGCCCGCTACGAGGTGCTCGTCGAGATGTACGTGACGGTCGTCGCGATCGAGGCGCGGACGCTGCTCCAGATCGTGCGCGGGCAGGTGCTGCCGGCGGCGCTTCGAGCCCAGACGGAGCTCGCCGACGCGCTCGCGGCCGCCGAGAGCGCCGAGGTA
>VGXK01000248.1 GCA_016873355.1 Phycisphaerae bacterium
TTGGCGAGACGAGTGTGGCAAGGAGGACGAAGCAGGCGGATCTTGAGGATCCGCCGATGGAGCCCGACGATGCCACACGAAGTCGCAGCCCGCCAGATCGCTACGAATGAGGAGGAACCGCTCTCGCCGATCGCTGCGCCGTTCGTGCCTACAGGCGCGATCGGATCGCCCAGAGGTCGGGGAAGAACGGCCGGAAGAGCGTCGTTCGCAGGTACTCGGCGCCGCTCGAACCGCCCGTGCCGGGCTTGAAGCCGATCGTGCGCTCCACCATCTTCACGTGGCGGTAGCGCCACTCCTGCACGCCCTCGTCGAAATCGACGAGCAGCTCGCAGAGCGACGCCTCGGGCTTCTGCGCGCGATAGATGGAGATGAGCACTTCCTGGAGCTGCGCGTGCTCCGCGATCGGCTGCGTGACGTCGCGCGCGAGCAGCTCCTTCGGCACCGGGTGGCCGAGCGACGCGAGGAATCGAAGGAACGAGTCCCAGATCGTCGGCGCGGCGAAGCGACGATCGATCGCCGCTCGCTCCGCGCTTCCCTCGGCGTAGCGCTCGATCGCGCGAGGGTTCTTCGAGCCGAGCAGGAACTCGAGCTCGCGGAACTGCCAGCTCTGGAACCCGCTCGCGTTCGCCAGAAAACTGCGGAAGGAGAGGAACTCGATCGGCGACATCGTCTCGAGCACGTCGATCTGCGCCACCATCGTCTTCAGGATCGTGAGCATGCGCCGCAGCGTGCGCGACGCGTGCGGGCCATCGCCGGCGCTCAGCAGCTTCGAGAGGCGGTCGCCTTCGTGCAGCTGCTGCTTGAACCAGAGCTCGTAGACCTGGTGGATGACGATGAAGAGCGTCTCGTCATGTTCGACCGGGTTCGAGATCGGCGACTGGAGCGAGAGGAGCTCCGGGATCTTCAGGTAGCTGCCGTAGGTGCGACTCACCGCGACGAGGATAACGGGGGCGCGGCGCCGCGGGATCGTCGCAGGGATGTGCGCGTCCGAGCGCGTCGCAGAGCAATCGGGTGGTGATGATGCTCGACAGGAAGATCACGGGCAGACCGCTGCCGGGATGCGTGCCGCCGCCCGTGAACCAGACGCCGTCGGCTCCGGGAAAGCGGTGCCGCGGGCGCTTGTGCAGCATCTGGCCGAGCGTGTGCGCGAGATTGAAGGTGGCGCCGTGGTTGATGCGCTCGTCTCGCCAGTCGAGCGGCGTCGCCATCCGCTCCGCGCGGATGCGGCGGCGAAGGTCCGCGATGCCGAGCATGGATTCGCAGCGCTCGAGCACGCGCTCGCGGAGCGCGGGCGCTTCCGAGCGCCACTCGACGCGCGAGAAGCCGGGCTTGCAGTTGGGCACCGGCACGAGCAGGTAGAGCGAGCTGTCTCCCGGCGGCGCGAGCGTCGGGTCGCTGCGCGAGGGATTGCAGCAGTACATCGACGCGTCGGGCGTGAGGCGGCCGTGCCGCGAGATGTCCTCGAGATTGCCTTCGTAGTCGGCGCTCGTGTAGATCACATGGTGCGGCAGATCGACTTCGCCGTCCACGCCCAGGTACAGCATGAAGGTGGAGCAGGAGTAATCGCGCGAATCGATCGCCGAATCCGAATCGGCCCCGCGCAACGCCGCCGGGATCAGCGCCTTGAGCGCCCAGGTGGCGTCGGCGTTGATCACGGCGTGATCGTGCCGGTGAGACTCGCCGCCGGCGACGACGCCCCGCAGCGCACGCCCGTCGAACTCGAGCCGCTCGACGGGCGCGCTCGTGCGGATCTCGACGCCCATCGAGATCGCCAGGTCCGCCATGGCGCGCATGAGCGAATTGCATCCGCCGACGGGATGCCAGATGCCGTACTCGTACTCGAGGAACGGAAGGATCGTGAAGAGTTCCGGGCAGTCGGCGGGACTCATGCCCAGGTACTTCGACTGGAAGGAGAGCGCGCGCCGAACGAGCGGATGGCGGAAGCGGCGCGCGAGCTCGTCGGCGACGCTGCGCCACGGACGAAGCGCGGCCCCGGCGCGGAGGCCGTCGAGGTCGAGCAGATCGAGCCAGCCGCGCACGGGTCGGCGCAGCACCGGCGTGAGTCGCTCGAGCTTCTTCCGCGTATCGACCATGAATCGATCGAACGCGTCGCCGTCGCGCGGCTCGATCGAGGCGATGCGCTCGCGCATGAGCGCGAGGTCCTGCGTCGCGTCGAGCGAGAGCGGCGGCGCCCCCGGCGTGCCGATGAGCAGCCGGTACATCGGATCCAATCTGCGCAGCTCCGCGTGCTCGCCGAGCGTCGTGCCGCACGCGGCGAAGATCTCCTCGAGCACCCACGGCATCATGAAGAACGTGGGGCCGCAGTCGAAGGCGTAGTCGCCGAGCCTGATGCGTCGGCTGCGCCCGCCGACCTGCTCGAGCGCTTCGTAGACGATCACCGGAAGACCCGCCGCGGCGAGCAGCAGGGCGGATGCGAGTCCGCCGGGGCCTGCGCCGATCACGGCGATCGGGCGAGGAGACGCGGCGCCATCGAGCGGCACGGAACCGGCGGAGCGTGAAGCGTTGGAGAGCGCGGGACCGGCGGAGCGTGAAGCGTCGGAGTGCACGGGAACGGCGGAGCGAGAAGCGTCGGACGATTCGGGAACGGCGATGCGATGAACGCCCGTGAGCGATCGGCCCGGGCAGTGTATGGTTGCCAACCCCCGATGGACCTCGGACGACGCCGAGCATGGATCGATCACTTCGCGAAGCTCGTCGGCGAGCGCGAGGGATCCTTCGTGGAGTGCGTGGGCGCGGAGCTCGATCGCGCGCCGTGGGAGGTCTTCAGCGAGGAGATCGAGCCGCTGCTCGCCGCGTGCCGGTGGCATCGACGACGCGGGCTCTCGCTGCTTGCGCCGCGGCGCATCGCCGGCCGCGCGTGGTGGCAGTTCGGGCAGCGCCATCGGCGCGTGCGCCTGCCGCGGGGGCGCGTGGCCATCATCGCCACCTGGAACTACCCGGTGCAGCTGCTGGGAATCCAGTTGGTGCAGGCGGTGGCCGCGGGCAACCGGGTGGTGGTGAAGCCGTCGGAACACGCGCCGCGAAGCCAGTCGCTGCTCGTCCGGTGCGCGATCGACGCGGCGAAGCGAGCCGGGCTGGGCGAGCAATGGATCCGCGTCACGGAACCCACGCGCGAGGCGGGTCGGCGCCTGCTCGCCGAGGAGCGCTTCGACTTCGTGATCTTCACCGGGTCGACCGAGGTGGGCCGCGAGGTGGCGCGCGAGTGCGCCCGTACGCTCACGCCGAGCGCGCTCGAGCTCTCGGGGCGCGATTCCGCGATCGTGCTCGACGACGCCGATACGACGCTCGCCGCCAGGTCGCTCTGGCACGCGCTCTCGATGAACGGCGGACAGACCTGCATGGCGCCTCGTCGCGTGCTCGTCACGCGCGGGGCGCGCCGGGCGTTCGTGGCGGCGCTCGCGCCGCTGGCGGCGGCGGCGCGGCCGAGACGACTCGTGAGCTCGGCGGCGGCGGAGCGGGCATGGCGTCTCGCCGACGACGCGGTGAGCCGAGGTGCGCGGAGCGTGAGCGGCGTGCACGAGGCGCCGTTCGGAGACGACGGCCGCTCGATGCGTGCGCTGGCGATCGTGGACTGTCCGGCGGATGCGCCGCTCGTCGAGGGCCGGCACTTCGGCCCGGTGATGGCGGTGGTGACGGTCGCCGACGAGGCGGAGGCGATCTCCGTGCATGGGCGCTTCGAACAGCGCCTGGCCACGAGCGTCTACACCAGGCGGCCGAAGCGATGGCTCGATCCCGCGCAGGTGGCGCTGCTCGGATCGGGCGTCGTCACGGTGAACGACGCGATTCTGCCGACCGGACATCCGGGCGCGTCGATCGCCGGAGTCGGCGAATCCGGATGGAGCGCCACGCGCGGCGAGGCCGGGCTGCTCGCGCTCTCGCGCGAAGTCGTCGTCAGCACCACGAGTCGCTGGATCCGCACGCCGATCGACGCGCCGAGCGCCGCCGGACAGCGCTGGCTTCGCGCCATTTCGCGGCTGCTTGGCGCCGCAGGATCGAGGGCATGAGCGCCACTCCGCATGCGGTCGTGATCGGCGGTGGACTCGGCGCGCTTGCCGCTGCGATCGAGCTGCGTTCCCACGGGGTGCGCGTGACGCTCGTCGAACGCTCGGCGCACCTCGGCGGCAAGATGAACGTGCACGAGGAGCGC
>VGXK01000249.1 GCA_016873355.1 Phycisphaerae bacterium
AGCGCCAGGATGGATGCAAGTCGTCGCGTCATGCACCAAAGGCTAACTCGCGCCGTTTGGAAGAAGAAGGGGAGAGCGTTGCGGTGGCGGAGGGTGCCGCCGCTACATTCCGCCACGCCTCCGGTGCCGCGCCGGGCTGTTCGTGCTCGGGGCCCGCGGTCGTCGCTGACCCCCGGGGCAGTCCCGTTTTCGATTGCCTCACATTCCCGAAAATCTACCGAACGGGCCTTGACGCCGCCGATGATCTCGGAGAACCTTACAGATACCGAACGGATGGGCCGAAATCGGCCCCTCAAAGCCAGTTTCCAAGGAAGGACCCCATGGTGAGCAACTCGACCACGATCTCAGCGGCACGAACCGGAAGCACGGCCTCTTCGGCGGGAAACCGCGCGGAGGCGCGACCTGATCCGAAGTCGCCGGCGAAGCCGGGTACAACTCGCGCCGAGGATGCGCCGGCGCGGCCGGGTGCCGCTGCCGGACCGAATCGTCCGAGCGTGCAGGAGGCACCAGTGGCAGCGGCCAAGAATGGAAGCGCAACCGTGGAAGCGAAGCCCTCAGCCGACACCAAGGGCAAGTGGAAGGCGCTCGAAGCCGCCATGGGTCAGATCGAGAAGACCTACGGCAAGGGCTCCATCATGCGCCTCGACGGCGACAAGATCCCGGAGATCCCCGCGGTGTCGACCGGCGCTCTCAGCCTTGATCTCGCGCTGGGCGGCCGAGGTCTTCCGCGAGGCCGCGTGGTCGAGATCTTCGGCCCCGAGTCGAGCGGCAAGACCACGCTTGCGCTGACGGTCATCGCCAATGCCCAGAAGACCGGCGGCGTCGCCGCATTCATCGACGCGGAGCACGCGCTCGATCCTTCGTGGGCGAAGCGGCTCGGCGTCAACCTCGACGAGATGCTCGTTTCGCAGCCGGACACGGGCGAGCAGGCGCTCGAGATCTGCGAGATGCTCGTCCGCAGCAACGCGGTCGATGTGGTCGTCGTCGACTCGGTGGCGGCGCTCATTCCCCGCGCCGAGATCGAGGGCGAAATGGGCGATTCGCACGTCGGCCTGCAGGCGCGCCTCATGAGCCAGGCGCTGCGCAAGCTCACGGGCGCCATCTCCAAGAGCGAGACGATCGTCATCTTCATCAATCAGCTCCGGGAGAAGATCGGCGTGATGTTCGGCAGCCCGGAGACGACCACCGGCGGCCGGGCGCTCAAGTTCTATTCGTCGGTGCGCGTGGACATCCGGCGCATCGGCTCGATCAAGGACGGCGAGCGCAACGTCGGCAATCGCGTGCGCACGAAGGTCGTGAAGAACAAGATCGCTCCGCCGTTCCGTGAGGCTGAGTTCGACATCATGTTCGACGAGGGAATCTCGACCTCCGGCGATGTGCTCGATCTTGCGGTTCTGGACGGGGTGGTCGACAAGAGCGGCGCCTGGTTCAGCTTCGGCTCCACGCGGCTCGGCCAGGGCCGCGAGGGTGCGAAGAACTTCCTGCGCCAGAATCCGGCGATGCTCGCCGAGATTCGCAAAGCGGTCGTGGAACGGCGGCTGGCGAATCCGCACGCTTCGACCAAGGCTCGCGCCGACGACGACGAGTAGGGCGCGCAACGACGAAGGGGAGGGCGGCATGAGCGTCGGCGAGCGGCGAGCTTGACGCGGTGGTGATTCAACGGAGGGGGCCCCTTGGTGCCTTCGACCAAGGGGCTTCTTTGTCGAGCGAGCGAGGCGGCGCGTGGCGGTGTCGCCTGCGGCTCGGCGGGTCCTTTGGACCCTACCTCGCCTTGGCTCCTTGCCACGCATTGCCTCGCTCGCTCTCCAACCGATGGCGGCGCGAGGCGGCGCGTGGCGGTGCGAGCCGGTGCGAGGCGGCGCGTGGCGGTGTCGCCTGCGGCTCGGCGGGTCCTTTGGACCCTACCTCGCCTTGGCTCCTTGCCACGCATTGCCTCGCTCGCTCTCCAACCGATGGCGGCGCGAGGCGGCGCGTGGCGAGGCGGCGCGTGGCGGTGTCGCCTGCGGCTCGGCGGGTCCTTTGGACCCTACCTCGCCTTGGCTCCTTGCCACGCATTGCCTCGCTCGCTCTCCAACCGATGGCGGCGCGAGGCGGCCAGTGTTGCTGCGTCGGCGCGGCTGCGCGTACACTCGCTGCCTCGCCCGAACGCGGATGTGGCGGAACTGGCAGACGCGCAAGATTCAGGTTCTTGTGGGGTAACACCCGTGCAGGTTCGATTCCTGTCATCCGCATGAGCCCGAAGGGGGCGGCCGGTCGAACGGTCGCCCCCGAGTCGATGCCTCGAATCGTCGTCTCGAGCCATCGTCCCGCGTCATCGACTCGCGATGTCGCTCGGACTCTTCGATCGCGTCACCGAGTGCATCCCGGCGCCGGAGGAGGTGGAGCGTGGCAGCAAGCGAAGGCGACAAGTCGACGGTGGATCAGCCCGTCGCGATGCGGAATCTCGACGACCTGGTCTTCGTGGCGTTCAACGGCCGCGTCTTCGCGGTCGATCGCTACGACGGCACCCAGATCTGGCGGACGAAGCCGCCGAAGGGGTCGGGATTCGCGGCGCTGCTGCTCGACGGCGATCGGCTGATCGTCTCGATCAGCGGCTACACCTATTGCCTGGATCCGTGGCGCGGCACGATTCTCTGGAGTCAGGAGTTCAGCGGCGAGGGAATGGGGGTGCCGGCGCTCGCGTCGGTGCGGGGCGGACAGTCGAACGCGGCGGCCGCGGCGGCCCAGGCCGCGTCGGACGAGCAGCAGCGCCGCGCCTCGGGTCACTAGAGCGGTGACGACTCAGGCGTAGCGAGCTGGCGTTGGCGAGACGAGTGTGGCAAGGAGGGCGAAGCAGGCGGATCTCGAGCATCCGCCGATGGAGCCCGACGATGCCACACGAAGTCGCAGCCCGCCAGATCGCTACGAATGAGGAGGAACCGCTCTAGGTTCCGTTCGAGCCGACCTCGGCCAATCCCGGCCGGCCGCGCGAAGACGCATGCAAGAGCGACGGGCCGCGCTCTAGCATTGGCCACTCCGCCGTGAAGCTTCTCTACCTCGACAACAACGCCACCACGCAGCCGCTGCCGGAAGTGATCGCGGCCATGCGCGAAGGGCTCGAGTTCGTCTGGGCGAACCCGTCGAGCATCCACCGCGCCGGCAATCTCGCCAGGCAGCAGTTGGAACTGGCCCGCGAGCAGGTGGGGGCGCTTGTCGGCGCGCCGCCGCGCGAGGTCGTCTTCACCTCGGGCG
Source organism: Phycisphaerae bacterium (assembly GCA_016873355.1). Classification (GTDB taxonomy): domain Bacteria; phylum Planctomycetota; class Phycisphaerae; order Phycisphaerales; family SM1A02; genus VGXK01. Next base: position 3,232 of record VGXK01000249.1, read on the forward strand.
GCACGGAGGGCGCCAACCTCGCGATCGTCGGCTCGCTCGCGGCGCACCGCGACCGCAGCGTGCTCGTCACGTCGCGCCTGGAGCACAGCGCCGTGCGCGAACTCGCCCAGCAGCTCGCCGCGCGCGGCACGGAAGTCGCCTGGCTGCCCAACTCCGGCGACGGCGTCGTCGACCTCGACGCGCTGCATCGCCTGCTGCGCGAGCGCGCCAGGCAGATTGCGCTCGTGAGCGTGATGGGCGCGAACAACGAGACCGGCGTGATCCAGCCGTGGCGCGAGATCTCGCGGCTCTGCCGCGAGCACGAAGTGCGCTACCACTGCGACGCCACGCAATGGGCCGGCCGCATGCCCACGGATCTTGCCGCCGAACCGGTCGACCTCTTCAGCTTCGCCCCGCACAAGTTCCACGGGCCGAAGGGAATCGGCGCGATCGTGGTTCGCCAGGCCGTGCGCATGGGAACGCTCGTGGTCGGCGGACCGCAGGAGCGCAAGCGACGCGGCGGCACCGAGAACGTTCCGGCGATCATGGGCTTCGGCGCCTGCGCCGCGGCGGCCAGGAAGTGGATCGACGATCCATCGAACGCGGCGGCGGTGGCCAGGCGGCGCGATCGGCTGGAATCGCTGCTGCTCGCCGGCGCTCCCGATGCGCGCGTGAACGGCGCCGCGGTCCCGCGCATCTGGAACACCACGAACGTCGGCTTCCCGCGCCTGGAAGCGGAGGCGATGCTGCTGCTGCTCTCCGAGCGCGGCATCGCCGCGAGCGCGGGATCCGCGTGCTCGTCGGGATCGCTCGAAGCGTCGCCGATCCTTCGCGCGATGAACGTGCCGCCGGATATTGCGCACGGCTCGCTGCGCTTCAGCCTGAGCCGCTTCACGACCGACGCGGAAGTCGACGAGGCGGCGAAGATCATCCTCGAGTGCGCGGCGAAGCTGCGGAC
>VGXK01000250.1 GCA_016873355.1 Phycisphaerae bacterium
GCGCCACGATGAGCATCGCGCCGGCCGTGGCGAACTTGTTCAGGATGCCCTGGATGGTGATCCAGCGCGTTCCGGACGACGCCGCCTTCGCATAGCCGCCGGGCGCGGCGCGCGAAGGAGTCGGTGCGGGTCCTTCGGACGCCATGCGGCCGAGTCTACGAGCGCGGACTCTCCGGGATCGCCGGCGCCCGCACGGCCATGAACCAGTCGGCGATCGAAGGGCCGACGAGCGGCAGACGACGAAGCACGCGCGCGACGGTGGGCGCCATCTCCGCCGCCGCGATCGGCTGCGTGACGCGAATGGCGACGAGCGACACGAGCAGCGCCGCCGGTCCGATCACGCCGATCGCGATCGCGGCGGAGGTCGTCGTCTCGAAGGGCAGCGCCTTCCACGCGAACCATGCTCCGACCGCGATGGGAATCGCGGGCGCCCACGGCAGCGCGAGGCACGCGAAGGCGCGCCAAAGCGTGACGCCGCCCGCGCGCATCGCCATCCATGCGGCCACGAAGAGACTCACCGTCCAGACGGCCGAGTCGACGGCCGTCACGCCGACCGCGCCGAAGCGTTCGGCGGCGGGAATGCCGATCGCCAGGAAGACGACCGCCTGCACCGCCTGCCAGACGAGCGCGGTGCCGAACCGACCTTGCGCCTTGAGCAGGGAGAGCGTCGTCGGCAGGAGGGAGATGGTGGCCTGGCCGAGGCTGATCGCGATCAGCATGGGCACCGCCGGCAGCCACTTCTCGCCGAAGAACAGGATGATGCCCGGCTCGGCGAGCGCCGCCTGGAGCAGCATGACCGGCACCCCGATCGCGCCGATGAGCGCGGCGGCTCGACGGAAGCCCGCCACCTGCCGCGCCGGCTCGCTCTTCAGACGGCCGAAGATCGGCTGGAGCACCGTGCCCACCTGCACGGTGAACATGCCGACGAGCTGCGGTGCAAGCATCATGGCGAACGCCAACTGGCCGATCTCGGCGGGAGACACGAACTGCGTCGCCACGAGGAACGCCAGGCCGCTCGTCACCGTGTGCACGTACTGCGCGAGCGACGCCACGACGAAATCACGGCGCATGCGATTGCGGATTCGCCGCAGCAGCTCGGGGCGTCGCTCGAGCCGGCGCTGGCGCGACGCACGAGGTGCGGGACCTCCCGCGATCACGCCGAACCACACGGCGCGCGCCACCGTCATGAGGATCTGCGGCACCACGATCGCCGCGGCGCCCGGCTCGACGACGGCCCAGGCCACCATGAGCACGGTGGCGCTGAAGCGCGTCAGGCCGTTCACGATGGCGACATGCTTGAACCGCAGCGCCAGGCGCAGCCGCGTCCACGGGAAGATCATCAGCGCTTCGGCGATCGGACGAACACCGGAGACCGCGAGCAGGAACGCCAGCGCCTGGAACGAGTACTTGTCGTAGTGCGCCGCCACCACAGGCGAGCTCAGGGCGATGACCAGCGCAAAGGCGAGCCCGACGACCGCCGCCACGCCCCAGGCGGCTCGCGCCACCGCCGTCAAGTGGCGCTGATGGCTGATGAGCACATCCGCCATGACGAGCACCGGCATGATCGTGATGAAGCCCACGACCGTGTTGACCACATGCGCCATGCCGAGCTCGGTCGGGGTCAACATCTGGGCCACGACGAGCATGGCGACGATCGTGGCGACCTTGTTGGCGACGATCTGCGAGGTGGCCCAGCGAGATCCCCACGCAGCCGTGCGTGCGTAGCCGATCTCCGCAGCGGGTCCCGCGCTCCGAAGCTGTGCGACGACCTCAGGCACTCGGTGTTCCTCGCCGGTACGCCGCGCGCGGGCCCGGCATCCCCGCCGACTCGTTCTCCTGCTCCATGTTCGACGAGGACTTCATGGCTGCGCGCTGACGCTCGTGTCGGCTCAGCCCGGCATGTACGCCGGAATCCAGGCCGAAGGATGCCGCCGAATCAGTCGGAGGCGCCGGCCGTGTCGCTCCATGCCGGGAATGCCGAAACGGATGGAAGTTCCTGGACGAGCGAGGGCCGTCGCTGCGGAACATCGCGGATCGTAGCCGCCTGCCGCGCCGATCAGAAGAGCCGTTCCGTGAAGGAATCCTGACGAATGATCGGAGTTTCGTCCCACTCGTCGTAGTCCGCGTTCGGGTGGCGCTCGATCCAGTCGACGAACCGTCGCACGCTCGCGGGCTCCGCGCGCGCCCGCCACTCCTCGCCGAATCGCTCTCGAATGCCGAGCCACACATGGGCCGGCGCATTTCGCCGCGCCAATCCCGGCACCGGCGCAAGCAGCGGTTGAATGCGTTCGGCGACCTCCCGCACGCGCTCTCGAATGCATCGAAGGTCCTCTGGACTCATGGCGTCCTCTCGGGTCGGCGACTCGCATCGGGTCCGGACCGGATGGCGCGATCCGGATCGTCCGGTGCCGCGGGGGGGGTTGCCCTGCGCCGGTGCGGTCACGCATATTCTGCGCGATGCGCCGACGCGGCGCTCGCATGAACGCCACGGCAATCATTCTGTTCGTCCTCGCGCTCTCGGCCGGGGATCAGGCGACGCCTCCCGCGACCTCACCGGCGCCGACGCCGGCGTCCGCGCCGGAGAAGCCGCTTGCGTCTGCCGCACCAGCGGCACCCGCCGCTCCGCCTGCGTCCGATCGCAGCGTCAAGGTGCTTCCCGGTTTCGCATGGGATCTCTTCGCGTGCGAGCCGCTCGTCGTCGATCCCGTCGCAATCGGCATCGACGAGCAGGGACGCATCTTCGTCGCCGAAAGCGAGCGCCAGGAGAAGGGAGTCGAGGACAACCGCAACCAGTCGTATTGGCTCTTCGACGATCTCGCGAGCGTCACGGTCGACGATCGCCTGCGCATGTACGAGAAGTGGGCCCACAAGCGCACGAACGGCATGGAGCACTACCGAAGGCATGTCGATCGCGTGCGCGTGCTTCTTGATCCCGGCGCCGACGGCAAGCCCACTCGCGCCGTGAACTTCTCCGGCGACCTGCGCGATCCGCTCGACGGCACGAACGCCGGCGTGCTCTCGATCGACGGCGATGTCTGGGTCACCTGCATTCCCGCGCTCTGGCGCTTCCGGGATCGAGACGGCGATTTCGTCGCCGACGAGCGCGAGCGCGTCTTCGACGGCTTCGGAGTTCGAATCGCGCTGCGCGGGCACGACATGCACGGGCTGATCGTCGGTCCGGACGGCCGCCTCTACTGGTCGATCGGCGATCGCGGATACCACCTGACGCTGCCGGACGGGCGCGTGCTCGCGGATCCCAAGTCGGGCGCGGTCTTCCGCTGCGAACTCGACGGATCGAATCTCGAGCTCTTCTGCACGGGATTGCGGAATCCGCAGGAGCTCGCGTTCAATCGCTTCGGGGATCTCTTCACAGGCGACAACAACTCGGATGCCGGCGACAAGGCTCGCATCGTCTGGTGCGTGGAAGGCGGCGAGACCGGCTGGGACATGAACTACCAGACGCTCGAGGGAGCGAATCAGCGCGGACCGTGGAATCAGGAGCGCTTGTGGAGGCTGTGGCAGGAGCGCGACGCGAGCGATCCGCTTCGCGCCGCGTGGGCGCTGCCGCCGCTCGCGCATGTTTCGAGCGGCCCCAGCGGAATCGTCGCGTATCCGGGACTCGGCTTCGATGCCGAGTGGCAGGACCACTTCTTCCTCTGCGACTTCCTCGGCGATGCGTTGGCCAGCCGCATTCTCTCGTTCAAGCTCGAGCGCGACGGCGCGAACTACTCGGTGAGCGGCGTCGCGCCGTTCGTCACCGAGGTGCTGCCCACCGACGTCGACTTCGATTACTCGGGGCACATGGTGATCAGCGACTGGGACGCGGGTTGGGAAAGCAACGGTCGCGGGCAGATCTACCGCGTCTGGGATCCGAAATTCGTCGACACGAAGCCGGTGCGCGATCTCGACGAACTCATGCGGCGCGGGTTCAAGTCGATGGACGACGATGCGCTCGTGACGCTGCTCGCGCACGCCGACATGCGAGTGCGATTGCGCGCCCAGTGGGAACTGGCCCGACGGGGTCCGGACGGATGGGCCGGGCTCGTCGCGGCGTTCGTCGACGGCAAGGACCCGATGGAACGGCTTCACGGCATCTGGGGACTCGGGCAGGTGATGCGAGCCCATCGCGGCGATCCGAAGATCGCCGACATCGGCGAGCTGC
>VGXK01000251.1 GCA_016873355.1 Phycisphaerae bacterium
ATGTCGCTGCTCGCCCGGACTCCCACGAAGGCGGCGGCGGCGCTCGAGGGACTCTCGGGGCCGGCGCTGCGGTCGGGGGTGGAGGCGCTCGAGCGATCGCCGTCGATCCTCTCGCTCGCGCCGAGCGCGGCGCGGAGCGCGGTGGCCGCGGAGAGCCGGCTTCCCGGCGTCGGCGCCACGATCGTCGAGACGCTCGGCGACGACGGCGCGAGAATCGCCTCGACGCTCTCCGAGCGCGAAGGCGTGTCGCTGGCGCGCTGGTCGGGCGATGTGGCGAAGCTGCCGGCGAAGGAGCGGACCGCCGTGATCTCGGCGCTCGAGAAGCGACCGGGAGCGGTGCTCGACTACCTCGATCGACATCCCGGCGTGCTGGTCGCGGGAACGATCGCGTCCGCGGCGGCGGTGGTCGAGATCGCGGCGATCGTCTCCGGTCAGGAAGGACCCACCACCGCGGCCGTGCGCGGCGCGGCGAAGGTGGCGGACGAGGTGCTCTCGACGCCGCTTGCGATCACGATCACGCTCGCGGGCGTCGTGCTCGTGGCGCTCGGCGCCGCGTGGCTGCTGCCGAGCGTGCTCAGGCGCTGGCGGCGCGCGGGGCGCGCCGCGTGAATCCCTCGGCGAGATCCGCGAGCAGTCGCACGCCGAATCCGGTCGGACCCTGGACGAAGAGATCGTTGCCCGACTCCACGCTGTCGACGCCGGCGATGTCGACGTGCGCCCACGGGATCTTCTCGTCGACGAAGTAGGAGAGGAATGCGGCGCCCTGGATGGGATGGGCGCTGCGCTGCGGATTCGAGTTGATGAGATCGGCGTGCTGGCCGCGCATGAAGTCGCGGTGCTCGGGCCAGAGCGGAAGCTGCCAGATGCGGTCGCCGCTCTCGCCGGAGGCCTCCTCGAGGCGCGAGCGCAGCACGCGATCGCCGCAGAAGTACCCGGCGCTGAAGTGGCCGAGCGCCACGACCACGCCGCCCGTGAGCGTGGCCATGTCCACGATCGCGGTCGGCTCGAGCGAACGGCACGCGTAGCTCAGGGCGTCGGCGAGCACGAGCCGACCCTCCGCGTCGGTGTTCGTCACTTCGACCGTGACGCCGTTGTGCATCGAGATGATGTCGTCGGGGCGATAGGAGTCGCCGGCGACCATGTTCTCGGCGACGGCGAGCATGCCGGTGACGCGCACGGGCAGATTCATCTCGGCGATCGCCTGCATCGCGCCGAGCACGGCCATGCCGCCCATCTTGTCGTACTTCATGCCCTTCATGCCGTTGTTGATCTTGAGGCTGTAGCCGCCGGTGTCGTAGGTGATCGTCTTGCCGACGAGCACGAGATGCTCGCGCCGCGCGGCGGGCGCGCGCGAGCGCGGCGCATGTTCGAGCATGACGATCGCCGGCTTCGTGGCGCTTCCCTTGCCGACGTTCACGAGCCCGCCCATGCCCATGCGCTGCGCCGACTTGAAGTCGATGACGCGGCACTTGAGGCCGTGCTCGCGCGCGAGCTTGCGCGACGTGGCGACGACCCATGCGGGGTGGCAGACGTTCGGCGGGGTGGCGCCGAGGCGGCGCGTGAGGTTCACGGCGTCGCCCAGCAGCAGTCCGCGCTCGACGCCGGCGCGGAACGCCGCGTCGTCGATCGAGAGCGAGAGCGGCGCGAGCGCGGGCGGCCGCTTCGTCGCCGTGCCGTCGAAGTGGTCGACGCGCCAGTTCGCCAGCGCCATGCCCTCGCCGAAGGCGCGGCCGAGCGACTCGGGATCGAGCGCGCGGCCGTTGGCGCCCTTCGACGGCAGCGATTCCGCGAACGAGATTCGCACGGAGCGGAGCCGCATGCGGTCGAGCGAGCGGACGAGCTTGGCGCCGGTCGTTCGCATCGTGGAAGGCGACATGGAGGACGCGGCGCCGAGTCCGACGACCACGCCGTCGCGGCCGAGCGCGAGCGTCTCCCCGGCATCTGCCTTGAATCCGGGCACCTGGCGTGCGCGGGTGGCGAGCGGATCGCGTTCCTTGCCGTCGGCGCGGACGGCGACGATCCGAGTGCCGCCTCGAGCCTTCGAAAGCCTGAGCGTCTTGAACATGGGGCCGGGAGTGTAGGGATCGGCGTACGCTGGGTTGCTTCATGCGCCACGAGTACCCCGTGATCGTGATCGGAGGCGGGCACGCCGGCGCGGAAGCGGCGTGGGCGGCGTCGAGCGTGCTCGGCGACGGCGCGAAGGTGGCGCTCGTCACGATGGACGCGTCGAAGATCGGCGCCATGAGCTGCAATCCCGCGATCGGCGGGCTCGCGAAGGGCCAGATGGTCCGCGAAATCGACGCGCTCGGCGGATTGATGGGACTTGCCGCCGACGCCACCGGGATCCAGTTCCGCATGCTCAACATGTCGAAGGGCGCCGCGGTGCGCGGCCCGCGCGCGCAGTGCGATCGACACGCCTACGCGCGGGAGGTGCGGCGACTGCTTTCGACGCGGCCCGGAATCGAGATCCTCGAGGGATCGGTCGACGAGCTCGTCGTCGAGCGCGGCGGGATCCGCGGCGTGCTCGTGAGGCGGGTGGCCGGTTCGGGCGGCGGTGCCCACGGGCGCGGCGACGGCGAGCGCGGCGCCCAGGCCGACTCGGACCCGATCCTGCTCCGCGCGTCGGCCGTGGTGCTCACCACCGGCACCTTCATGCGCGCGCTCATGCACACGGGCCTGCGGCGGACGCCCGGCGGCCGCGTGAACGAAGGCAGCGCCGTGGGGATTTCCGCCGCGCTCCGTTCGCTCGGATTCGAGCTCGGGCGACTCAAGACCGGCACGCCGCCGCGACTGCGCCGCGAGACGATCGACTGGCAGTCGCTGCCGGCGCAGCCGGGGGACGCGGCGCCGACGCCCTTTTCCGATCTCTCGCCGGAGGCGCTCGCCGCAGGTCGATTTCCGGCGCTTCCGCAGGTCGAGTGCCGCGAATCGCACACGAGCGAACGAATCCACGAGCTCATCCGCGCCAATCTCGATCGGGCGCCCATGTACAGCGGACAGGTCGAGGCCGAGTGCGGTCCGCGCTACTGCCCGTCGATCGAGGACAAGGTGGTGCGCTTCGGCGATCGCGGGTCGCATCACGTCTTCCTCGAGCCGGAGAGCCTCGAGACGAGCGACGTCTACTGCAACGGCATCAGCACCTCGCTTCCCGAGGAGGTCCAGCTCGAGATCGTCCGCGCGCTTCCCGGATGCGGGCGCGCCGAAGTCGTGCGGTACGGATACGCGGTCGAGTACGACATGGTCTGGCCGCATCAGATCGACGCGACCGGCGAGACGAAGCGGGTGCGATCGCTCTTCCTCGCCGGGCAGATCAACGGCACGAGCGGCTACGAGGAGGCCGCGGCGCAGGGCGTGATCGCGGGACTCAACGCCGCTCGCCGCGCGCTCGGCGCCGATCCGGCGACGCTCGGCCGCGACGAGGCCTACCTGGGCGTGCTCATGGACGACCTCGTCACGCGCACGCCGCGAGAGCCGTATCGCATGTTCACGAGCCGCGCGGAGCATCGGCTGCGCCTTCGCGCCGACAACGCGGACGAACGGCTCACGCCTCGCGCGCGCGAGCTCGGCCTCGTGTGCGATCGGCGCTGGCGCTCGTTCGAGGCGCGCCGGAACTCGCTCGACTCGATCCGCCGCGGGATCGCCGGCGCCCGCGCGGAGGGCATGCCGATGATCGACTGGATCCGACGAGCCGATCCGGGGGCGGCGGAGGTCGCCGCGCGCCTCGAAGCGGCCGCCGGCGCCTCCGCGCCGCTCGAGCGCGGCGCCCATCCGAGCTTCGGCATCGGGGCGCCGTCTCGCGCCGCGCTGCTTCGACTCGTCGACCGCGTCGTGAGCGATCTGCGCTACGAGGGCTATCTCAGGCGGCAGGAAGTCGAAGTGCGCCGCCAGCGCGACGCGGAGCGCACGCCGATTCCCGTCGATCTCGATCCGTCGAAGATCCCCGGTCTTCGGCGCGAGGCGGTCGAGGTGCTGCATCGCTTCCGGCCCACGACGATGGGTCAGGCCTCGCGGCTGGCGGGGGTGAATCCCGCCGACGTCACCCTGCTCGCGGTGGCGATCGCGCGTGCGAGGCGTGCGGCCGCGGAACG
>VGXK01000252.1 GCA_016873355.1 Phycisphaerae bacterium
GATCACCTTCGCGCCCATGATCTTGGTGGCGAACTCGATGCTGCCGAGGATTCCCGCGGGCGCGTAGTTGCCGGCGATGCGCGGAACGAAGATGTCGCCGAGACCCTGGTCGAAGATGAGTTCCGGCGGCGTGCGCGAATCGATGCAGCTCAGAACCACTGCGAGTGGGTACTGACCCTTCGCCGTCTCGCGCGCTTCCGCGACGAGATCGCGATGCTGGCTGCGCCCCGACGTGAATCGGTCGTTGCCGTCCTTGAGCCGTTGCACCGCCTGCGCGGGCGTCATCGCCTGCTGCCTCTCCTTCGTCATCACCTCGCCCGCGGGGACCTTGTTGCCGGAGGACGAGCAGGCGGCCAGAAGAAGAGCGCTCGCGACGAGGAAAGTTCGAAGGTGGCTCATGTTCGTGCGAGAGTACGCAAGGGAGCGCGAGTGCGCCGAAGGCTGCGTCCGTGCGTCGATGCGTCGATCAGGTGACTCGTCAGTATGGCGTGAGTCCATCGCGGCCGAGAATGCCCTTGCGCGTGAAGACATGGACGCTGTTCTCCGAGCCTGCGTCCCATTGGGCGACCGCGGAGTAGTAGCCGCCATAGGCGGCCCAAGGTCCGATGCCGTTCGGAATGATCCACAACGATTCGCCGAAGCCCCCCGCGGCAACGGCATCGGCATTCTCCTCGACGACCTTGCGGATCGACATGCCGGCGACATGCCCGTCGAAGAAGAGTGTCATCGGCGTGCTTGCGGACCCGAGATTGAAGTGGAATGGCATTGAGGCTCCAGTGAACGCCGGATTGCGCGGCAGCGGCGGCGATTGAAGCCACGAATGCTCCGTCATGCGCGACTTGAGCTCCGGGTGGGCGCATTGGGAGACGGTCGGCGACACACTCGAGAGAGGAGTGCTCGTCGGAACGACGAAGAGGCCGGAGGGACCGCCGCCGAAGACGACCGGGTGGTACATGGCGGCGGGGCTCAGGATGTACGAGCTCATCCACGGCTCACCGGCGCCCGAGGTGAACGTGAATGGATGTTCGCTCGCAAGACCTGGACCGACTTCGCTCAATCGCCACTCATCGGCAGGCGCGTAGAAGGTCGGGTCCATGAAGCGACCGCCGACGTACTCGTTGAAGCCGACGGCATTGCAGAGCTCGAACATGGCGCCGTTCACGTTCCCGCCGAGAGGGAAGGGCCAGAATGCCTGGAACGAATTCGCATTGCCTTGAGCTCCGTGGCACGGAAGCCAGAACGCCCAGGTGCTCGTGGTCTTCGGGTCCGCCGCGCTCGCACCGAAGCCGAGCGTGATCGGCTGCGGGCATCCGAACTGGTCGATGAACTGCGGATAGGTGGGCGCGAGCGCAAGTTCATCGGGCATGTGCGTGAACTGGCGGTCGCTCCAGTCCGCAGCGTACGCGGCGTGCGCGGCAGCAAGCGTCTTGAGATTCGCAAGCGATTTCAGCTCGCGCGAGCGAGACCGTCCCGCGCCGAGCGTCGGCACGATGACCGCCGCGAGACACGCGATCGCCACGATCGAGACCGCGATTTCGGTGAGCGTCACTCCGCGAGGGCTCGTGCGCCTGCTTGAGCGCAACGCTGGTTTCGAGAATTGAAGCGAAGGTACGAACCGATGCGACCGTGCGTGCGGTTCCGAGCTGGTGTCGCGAGTCATGGTGATCAGCTCCAGTGGGCAAGAAGAGTTCCGAGATCATCGCCGTCGACCACGCCGTCGCCGTTGAAATCGGCGGGAGCGCCGGGCTTGGCCGCGCCCCACGCGCCGAGCAGCTCGCCGAGATCGGCGCCGTCGACCACGCCGTCGCCGTCGAGATCCGCATTGATCAGATCGAAGATGAGCGCGGCGCCGGCCGCGTCGACGCCGTCGACGGTGGCGCCCGGAACGCCGACAACCAGGCGCGAACCCGCGAACGCAAGCGATGCGCCGAAATCCTCGTCCGCCGAGCCGACGAGCGTGTTCGTCAGCGTCCAGGCGGCGGCGCCGCGCTCGACGGTGCGGCGGAACACGAAGACGGCGGCAATCTCCGCGGTTTCGTCGATGGCCGCCACTGCACCAACCGCCACGCGGTCGTCGCCGATCGCAATGGCGCGGCCGAAGCCCTCGCAGAAGAGGTCGAGCGGCGCTTCGAGCGTGGCTTCGTCGAACCACGCGTCGCCGATTCGGTGAAGGAGATGAACCGTGCCGCGAGCATGCTGGCTGGGCGCGAACGGCGCCGGCGCCGAGATCGCAAGCAGGTCGTCGCGCATGGCAAGCGCTTCTCCGAAACGCGCGGACGGATCTGCGGCGGACTCGATCGACGCATCAAACTGCCATGTCTGATCCTCCTGCAATCGGAGGAGCATCACGTCGGGTCCCCAGGTCCGTCGACCGACGGCGGCCCACTCGCCGGCGATCGCGACGCTTGAGCCGAAGAGAATGGCCATTCCGCCGGGAGAAGCGTGCGACTTGTCGCTTGCCTGCCCGTCGTCGATGCGAACGAAGTGAACGCGATACGCGCCGGGCTCGCCGACGATGCACCACGCCCCGTCGGTGGCCACCGATTGACCGACCAGATGCCCCAATGAGCTGCCTCCTGAGCTGGGGGCGATGTCGTGCACCGGCGTCCATCCTGAGGGGCCCGGCTGCAGAACATGCGCGCGGCCCATCATCGTCTTCGTCGCGCTGAGCGACTCCTTGCGCATCGGCGCGCCGGCGATCAGAACGCTGCCGCTCAGCGCCAGCGAGCGTCCGAGCCCGTCGCCCGTCCAATTGGTGTCCCACGTTCCGTCGCTCGACCACGCGCCGTCTCGCAGCGCGAAGAAGAAGAGTCGGCCTTTCAAGACCGGCTGGCGCATCGGTGATGCGACGACGATGCGATCGCCGTCGGCGGCGACCGACGAGCCGAAGAAGTCGAGCGGCATCGGATCGGGCGCGGTCAACGCCACGGGCGGCAGCGCGAATGAAAACGCCGAGGCGTTGCATGCGGCGATGCACGCGCAGCGCCGCGCGATTCGAGAGAGTCGATGCATGTCGAAGCTCCGACGGAACGAATCGAGAAATGGAATCAGGCGAACACCGGCGAGAGATGAGGAGGCCGGCGGCCGTTGAGGCCGTCGAAAGAATAGCCGTGCGCAACCGGTTTGCAAGATCGCCGTCCGGACTTGCCGATTGCGCCGTCGGGAAGTCGCCGCCGCGGCATTGCACGCACGACGCCGCGACCGCAACCGCACGCAGGGAACGGCCGCCCTCTATCCTGCCGCGTCATGTCCCTGCGAAGCGTGATCAACGGCGCAGCGCGCCGAATGGTGGTCGGCGCCGGCTGCGCCGTTGGCGCCGTTCTTCCGAGCGCGTGCACGGCGCCGAACGTGGAGATTGCGTTCTACGACGGCGGGTCGATCGGCGGTCCGCTCTATCGCGCGCCGAACACTTACACCACCGTTGCGATTCATGAGCTCGATGGAACGATGGCGTCGAACACCACGATTCGGCTCACCGACGGCGTGCCCGTTCCGGTGACGAAGGCCACACCCGATTTCCTGCTGGCGCGCGGGCGTGTCTTCCTGCCGACGATGACCGGCGAGCCGGGGTTGCAGCCGGTGGTGGGGCTCACGCGCTTCGATCCTTCGAAGGTCTACATCGTGATCGTCGGTCCCGTGCCGAACGGTCCCTACTACCGATTCGACGTGGAGGGCGGCCGCGCGGTGCGCTTCGGCGCCGACTGGCCGGGCGGATTCATCGACGACGAAGGGACGCTCATGCCGGCGCCGGTGTTCGTCGACGCGTCGGGCGCTGCGCACGAGTTGCCGCTCGATCTCGCGACGGCGCAGATGATCTGGGGACCCCCGAGCAGGGTGGAGCAGGTGTTCCTGCCGCCGCCGCCGCAAGCGGGCCACTGACGCCGGGTGCGGCCGTACGATGCTCGCATGACTTCGAAGGACGATGCGAAGAAGCTGATCGAGCGCTGGCGGGACGCCGCGCCGGCGCTTCGCGAGTTCGAGCTCCAGGAGCTTCGAGAGGTCGATGTGGCCGCGGTGATCCGCTCCTTCGCGGGCGCGGCTCTGGAAGCGCTTCGGATCGAGCCGGCATCGACGACGTCCGGACTCG
>VGXK01000253.1 GCA_016873355.1 Phycisphaerae bacterium
TGCGGCCGGCAGCGATCCGATCGCCACGACGACCGTGATCGTGCACGGCTATTCGCCCAGCGAGAAGGGCGCGTGGGTGCAGGGCATGGCCGAGGCGATCGTGGCGCGAGCCGGAGGAGTGGGCGCGGTCTACCGGTACACGGGCGCAACCGGCGTGTGGACGCGCGTGCTCGACGCCGGCGGCGACGGATCGCCGCAGCATGCGGTGCTCATCTTCAACTGGGTGCCGGAGTCGGACGGCCCCGCGTCGGGACCGAACTGGAACTACGCGCAGGCGGCGGGGGACGCGCTCCACGCGATGCTGCGAGATCCGGTCTACGCGCCGGGAGATCAAGGCATCGACGAACTCGTCGGGGCGGATGGTTCGGGTCGCGCACTTCACCTGATCGGCCACAGCCGCGGCGCCTGCGTGATCAGCGAGACGATTCGCCGGCTCGCGCTCGCGGGGATCGCCGTCGATCAGATGACCACGCACGATCCGCATCCCGTGAACGGCACGCTCGATTCGCGCTACGACTTCGACTGGGGCGATCCGATGCCTGTCCGCTGGTCGAACGTGGCGTGGGCGGACAACGATTGGCGCGCCGACGGCGGCGGAATCATCAACGGCCTCGATTTCGACGGGATTCCGCTCGAGCGCACCTTCAACACGATGCTCGACGAGAGCGCACTGAACTGCTGCGCGTACGCCTTCGCGCATTCGGACGTGCACCTCTGGTACCACGGCACGATCGACCTCTCGCCGAATCCCTCCGACGGCGAGCAGACGATCACGAATCAGATGCGCTCCACCTGGTGGCCGCAGGGATACGCGCAGAAGGGCTACTACCACTCGGTGATCGGCGGAGGTTCCGCGGAGCGACCGCCAATCGAGCCGGGAATCGATGCGCCCGCCGGCTCCGCACCGACGATCGAGAACGGCTCGTTCGCGAAGGGCAGCCTGGCCGGATGGTCGCACCACGGCGGCGGCGGAGGCGCGATCGTCTCGAGCGGCGGCAACTGGTTTGCGCGGCTCTCGAGTTCGAGCCCGACGCTCACGCACAATCGCGCGTTCCTCCCGGCGCCGCCGTCGATCGTGTCCCTGCAGTTGCGACGCGTCGGCGCGACCGCGACCGACGACATCGTGCGAATCGCCGTGCAGCGCGCCGAGGATCCGTCGCCGATCGTGATCGCGGCGGCGGCGTGGCCCGTCTCATCGCTCACGACGACGTTCGCGCCGGTCAGCGCTTCCATTCCGACGCAGTTCCTCGGCAGGACTTCGCGGCTCTCGATCCTTCTCGACGGCGCCGCCGGCGGCATCAACTCGCAGGTCGAGCTCGACGACGTTGCCGTGAATCCGGGCGGCACTCCCGGCGACTTCGACGGCGATTCCGTCGTCGACGGCGATGATCTCGGAACGCTGCTCGGCGCGTGGGGTCCGTGCCCGGGCTGCCCGGAGGACCTGAACGGCGACGGCGCGGTCGACGGCGACGATCTCGGAGCGCTGCTGGGCAACTGGGGCGCGGCGCCGTAGCCGGGTGCGCTCTCGACCTCGTCGCCGGCGAGGGCCGTGCCCCGTCGCGCCTTGGATCACTTCGGCTTCGGAGCACCGTGCCGAAGGCCGGACGCGTATGCGGCGAATTCCGTCATGGAGGAGCAGACGACGGCCGGCTGCACGGCCTTCGCCAGCACCGGATCGACGCAGCGACCGCCGATCACGAGCCGTGCGCCTGCGCGCGAAATCGCGCTCGAAAACTCCGCCCATTCGTGCGCCTGCCGGGAGGACTGCGGCACGCTGACGCTGACGGCGCCGAGCAGCGCCGAGTGGCGGGTGCACGCAAGCACCATCGTCTCCAGCGGCGTGAAGGGTCCGAGCGAGCGAGCGTCGAAGCCGCGTTCGCGGAGCACGAGCGAGGCGATGAGCGGCGGCAGCAGATACGGATCGCCGGGAGCGCCGCAGACCACCGCGCGCGGCGCATCGGCGTCCGGCCTCGGGATCCAGTTGGCGAGTTCCTTCAGCAGGGTGATGCAGCCGTCGACGGCGCGATGCTCGGCCATGATGCCGGCGCGGTCGCACTTCCACAGCTCTCCGATGCGCTCGAATGCGGGGCGCACGAGACCGTCGGCGATGGACGCCAGATCCGCACCGCTCAGGAATCGTCCGCTCAGGATCGCGCGGGCGCGATCGAGGTCGTCCGCCACGAGAGCGAGCTCGAAGTCCTGCGACGACCGATCGTCCACCGGTCCGAGCGCCGGCGTGGACCCGTGCGTCGGCATCGAACCGTCCGTGGGTCGGATGCCCCGCGCTCGCATGAAGCGCATCGCGGCGGCGATCGGCACGCGGCGATGGCCGCCGGAGGTGCGCTCGGCGGCGATCTCGCCCTCGTCGATCCAGCGCTTCACCGACGACTCGCTGACGCCGAGCGAATCGGCCAGCTGCCGGGTGGTGAGCAGATCGGTGCGTCGCTGGCTCATGATCGACGAAACCCTCCCCGGTCGAAAGGACCGGGGAGGGCAAGTTGCGGACCGGACCGTCCGGTCCACGGTACTCGGAGCGCGGGCGCCGGTGGGGGCCGGGGCGAGCCGCGTCGGAGTACGGGCTCACTCGGGCAGAAGCACGGTGTCGATGACATGGATGACGCCGTTCGATGCGTCGATGTCGGTCGCGGTGATCGTGGCCTTTCCGACCATGACCTTGCCGTTCTTCGACGTCACGTCGAGCTCCGAGCCCTGAAGCGTCGCGGGCGTCCTGGCGCTGGCCACGACCTGGTCGGCGAACTGACGACCGGAGATCACGTGCAGCTTGAGAATCGCGGCGAGCTTCTCCTTGTTCTCCGGCTTGAGAAGCGATGCGAGCGTCTCGGGCGGCAGCTTGCGGAACGCTGCATCCGTCGGCGCGAGAATCGTGAACGGTCCCTTCGCCCGCAGGGCATCGGCGAGACCGGCGGCGTTGATCGCCGTCACGAGCGTCTTGAAGTTGCCCGCATCGGCGGCCACGTCGAGCACGTTCTTCTGCTCGGGCAGGATGACCTCGTCGATCACGTGGATGACGCCGTTGGAGCATTCGATGTCCGCCTTCACCACCGCGGCCCGCTGATCGAGTCGAAGCGTTCCATCCTTCGCCGCGAGAGCGATGCGCTGGCCGTTCACGGAGCTGGCGCCGGAGAGACGCGACGCGCTCTTGGAGTCGACCTTGCCGGGCACGACGTGGTACGTCAGCACCGCGACGAGCGCCTCCTTGTTCGTCGGCTTCAGCAGATTCTCGACGGTGCCTTCGGGAAGCTTGGCGAAGGCCTCGTCCGTGGGCGCGAAGACGGTGAACGGTCCCGACCCCTTGAGCGTGTCGACGAGTCCCGCGGCAGTCAGTGCCGCCGCGAGCGTCTTGAAGGATCCGGCGGCGACGGCCGTGTCGACGATGTCCGACGACGCGGTCGACGCCGCGGACGCCGAAGACGAGGAGCAGGACGAGGCGCCGTCGGCAGGGCGTGCATGGCTCGGCGAACCGGCCAGAGAGACGGTGGCGGCGAGCGCGACGGTGCTTGCGAGTGCGATCCAGGCTGGCATGAGATTCCCTCCTTACGGGAAGCGTGGCGCAAGGTCGGGTGGGGCCAGTGTGCGCCACTGCTGGCACCAGATGAACGATTTGCACGATTATGCCGTCGTCTCATCGCCGTGTCAAGTGGGCGGGTCGGAAATCTAAAAGTCGGCCTTTATATGGTATTTCACGCTCATGCCGGCCCGATGGACCCTCGATTTGGCTCCTCGAAGCGAGTACGAAATTCGTCGATTTGCACGATTTTTTGGCAAGGGCCGTCCGCACGCTTCGATCGCTTCACGGTCGAGACGACCGAGTACGCGCCGACCGCGCGTTCGCGCATCGTGCCGCCTCTTCGCCGGAGAAGCGTGGTCGCGTCCGCGAGAACGATCCCCGGGTACCAAGGCGGGCGAGATCTCGTTGAACCGGACCTGGCCCGCGAAGAACCTTTCCTGAACACCCTCCGCCGCAGGATCGAACGCCGCGCGCGGATCGTTTCAGCCGAGCGTCATCACGCCGGAGAACTCGAAGATTTCATCGCCGTCATCGATGCAATGGACTTCCATTCGA
>VGXK01000254.1 GCA_016873355.1 Phycisphaerae bacterium
CGACGAAGCGCACCGACACGCTCATCCGCCGCTCACCATCGCGATGAGCGCCACTTCGTCCTCCGGCGAGATCGGGCGATCGAACGCCGCGAATTCGTGATTCACCGCAAGACGCGCCGAGGCGAGTTGCGGCCGAAGCGCCGGAAGCGTGCGCCCGAGCGCGTCGAGCACGAGATCGCATCGAGGCGGATCCACCTCGACCGTCACCGATCGAGCTCCCGCCAGCGCGGCGGCGCCGCCGAAGATCAGCACGCGGATCTGCACGGCGCCGAGTGTACGCTCGCGCCGTGTCGATTCCGATGACGCCCGCTCGCGCGGTCGAGCTGCTGCGGGACGCGATCCGATGCGTCGACGACGCTGCGTCGCGCGACGCGATCGCGATCGTCGGCGCGGGCGGGCGCGTGCTCGCCGAGTTCGTGCGGAGCGATCGACCGAGTCCGCCCGTCGACGTGAGCGCGATGGACGGATACGCGATTCGGCGCGCCGATCTCGGCGAACTCGCAGGCGCGGCGGCGGCGGAAGGCGGGCCGACCGTCATCGCCGTCCGCGTGGCCGGCGAAGTGCGGGTCGGCGCCGCGCCCCCGGAACTGCCGCCGAACGCCTGCATTCGCATCACCACCGGCGGCGCCGTTCCCGCCGGCGCCGACGCGATCGTGCGGCGAGAGGACGTGCGCGAGCGAGTCGACGGGCGCACCGACGGCGGGTGCGGGGCGGACGCGACCGTCGCAGCGATCGAGATCGCGGCCGACGCCGCGTTGCGAGTGCGAGCCGGTCAGCACATCCGCCGCCGCGGCGAGAACGCGGCCGCGGACGCACGCGTGCTCGAACCCGGCCGGGTGCTCGACGCCGCGTCGATCGCCGCGCTGGCGGCGTTCGGGCGCGAGCGCGTGCAGGTTCGGCGCCGACTTCGCGTGGCGATTCTCACGACCGGCGACGAACTCGAACCGCCCGGGGCGCCGATCGAACCGTGGCAGATCCGCGACAGCAACGGACCGGCGCTCGAATCGCTGCTGCGATCTCGGCCGTGGATCGGCGAGATCGATCGATCGCACGTCGGCGACGATCTCGAGGCGACCGTCGATCGCATCGCCGCGGCGGTTCGTTCCGACGCCGAGCGCAGCGCCGACGCGCTCGTGCTCACCGGCGGCGTGTCGATGGGTCACCGCGACTTCGTGCCGGCCGCGCTCGCACGCTGCGGCATTCGCACGCTGTTCCACCACGTTCCGCAGCGACCCGGTCGACCGATTCTCGGCGCGATCACCGCCGACGGCCGGCCGGTGCTGGCGCTCCCCGGCAATCCCGTCTCCGTGCTCGTCACGGCGCGGCGCTTTCTCGTCCCCGCGCTCGCGATGCGCGCCGGCATCTCGTCGCCCGATCCGGCGCCGTGCCTCGAGCTCGTCGAATCGGACGGCACTCGCCTCGAGCTCTGGTGGCATCGGCTCGTCCGCGTCGAGTCTCCGGGTCGCGCGTCGCTCGTCGAGGCGCGCGGCTCCGGCGATCTCGTGGCCGCCGCCCGCGCCGACGGCGTCGTGGAGATTCCCCCGGGCGAGACCGGCCCCGGTCCCTGGCCCTTCCGCGCCTGGTGACGCACGGTCCCTCATGCGATCATCCGCACCTCGCGAGGCACGAACGCCCGCACGAGACTCGCTTCGAATGACGAACTCCGAATCAGCGCCACTCTCCCATGTCGATGCGAGCGGCCGCGCCCGCATGGTCGATGTCGGTTCGAAGCCGATCACGGCGCGTCGCGCCGTCGCGGAGGGATTCGTGCGCATCAATGCCGACCTCGAAGCGGCGATCCGCGCGAACTCGCTCAAGAAGGGCGATGTGCTCGCCGTGGCGCGGCTCGCGGGAATCCAGGGAGCCAAGCGCACGAGCGAGCTCATCCCGCTCTGCCATCCGCTGCCGCTCGACCGCATCGATCTCGACGCGTCGCTCGAACCGGGGCGCGTGCGCCTCACCGCAACCGCCGCGGCGCAGGCCCGCACGGGCGTCGAGATGGAGGCGCTCACCGCGGTCATGGCGGCGGCGCTCACGGTGATCGACATGGGCAAGTCGATCGATCGCGCCATGACGATCGACGGCGTTCGCGTGCTGGAGAAGCACGGCGGTCGAAGCGGGTCGTTCAAGGCATGAGTGCGGCGCGCCCATCCGCAGGCGCCGCATCGACGCCGGGCTCCGCCGATCGCGCACCGCCGATCCGCGCCGCGATCCTCGTGTCGAGCGATCGCTGCTCGCGAGGCGAACAGCAGGATCGCTCCGGTCCCGCGGTCGAGGCGACCCTCCGAGAGCGGCTCGGCGCCGAGATCGTGCGCACGCGCGTGCTGCCCGACGACCTCGACTCGCTCGCGGCGTGCTTCGCGGAGTGGTCGCGCGAGCGTCCCGCGATCGATCTCATCGTGTCGACCGGAGGAACCGGCCTCTCGCCCCGCGACGTCACGCCCGAGGCGGCGCGAAGCGTCATCGAGCGCGATCACCCGGCTCTCATGGAGCTTGCGCGACTTCGCTGCCGGGAGCGCTCGCCGGATCGCTCGCCGCGCGCGTATCTCTCGCGCGGCGTGGCCGGCGTCGCGAGTCACTCGCTCATCCTCACGCTTCCGGGCTCCCCCGCCGGCGCGGTCGAGACGCTCGAAGCGCTCGTCGACCTGCTGCCGCACGCGATCTCGCTCATCCGCGGCTCAGCCGCCGACCACGCTCAGGCGCCGTGACTTCGTCACGCGGATCGCCACGCTCTTGAACGCGGGCGTGCGACTCTCCGGATCCACCCGCTGCGGCACGATCGCATTCGCCTCGGGGTAGTACATCGCCGCGTTGCCGGCGCGGATCTGGAACGTCCGCACGAGCACGCCGTCGAGCGATCCGGCCTCGCTCGTCACCGTCACGGGATCGTTGTCGCGCAACCCGAGCCGCGAGATGTCGTCCGAGTTCATGAGGATCACGTCGCGCCGCTCCTGACCGCGGTAGACGTCCTCCTGCTCGTAGACGACGGTGTTGAACTGTCCCTCGGATCGGATCGTCATGAGCGCCAGCGAATTCGACTCGTCGCCGCGCACCGGCGGCGGAATCGGCGGGGCGTGGAACCGGGCCCGTCCGCTCGGCGTCTCGAAGCGCTCGCCGTGCAGGAATCGCCCGCCGACGTGGAACTCCCGGCGCGTCTCGTCGATCTCCTTCATCGGCTCGTACCCGGGAATGATCTCGCCGATGAGCCGGCGCAGATCGGCGTGACGCTCGAGCGCCTCGAAGTCGACGGGCGCCGAGCCGAGCACTCGCTTCGCGATCGACGCGACGACCTGCACTTCGCCGCGCGGACCCTCGTGCCGCGGCGGCCCCCCATCCGAGAGCCGAACGAAGCTGAACATCGACTCCTGCGTGGTGGGCTGCGACTCCTCGTCGCGCGCGCGCACCGGCAGGATGATCGACTCCTGCCCGCGGCCGTGCGCGTGTCCCGTGTTGAGCGTGGTGCTGAGGAACACGGTCATGCCGATCCGCCCGAGCGCCGCGCGCGCCTTGTCCGCATCGGGACAGGAGCCGAAGAGATTGCCGCCGAGGTGCATCGCGAAGTCGACTCCGCCCTCCCCCGCGCGCTCGATGCACGCGAGCGTGTCCATGCCGGCGCTCGTGGGCAGCTTCACGCCCAGGCGCGATTCGAGCGCATCGAAGACGCGCTTCTTCAGCGCCGGCGTGGCGCCCATCGACCCGACGCCCTGCACGTTCGAGTGTCCTCGCAGCGGCAGCAGCCCCGCCGACGGCTTGCCCACCATGCCGCGCATGAGCGCCAGGTTCGCGATCATGCGCACGTTGTCGACGCCGAAGGCATGGTGCGTCATGCCCATCGTCCAGCAGAAGAGCGCCGCCTTTGCGTTCGCGTAGTGCCCGGCGAGCCGCTCGATCTCGGATCGCGACACGCCGCTTCCGCGCTCGATCGATTCCCACGAGCGCTCGTCGATCTCGCGCCGCAGCGCCTCCCAGCCCTCCGTGCGACTCGCGATGTACTCGGCGTCGATCGCGCCGCGAGCCACGAGCGACTTCGCGATTCCGTAGAAGAGCGGAATGTCGCCCCCGATGTGCGGCTGCGCGTAGTA
>VGXK01000255.1 GCA_016873355.1 Phycisphaerae bacterium
CGGCGCTGCATCTTCTCCCCGGGAAGGTGCGTGAAGAGCAGTTCCGCGCCGTGCTGGCGAAGGCGCTGGGCGATGTGCCAGGCGTAACTGTTGTCGTTGATGATGCCGACGACGAGACCGCGCCGTCCGTGAAGAAGACTCATGCCCAGCGTCCTTGCGGTGCGTTCATTCGGTGCGCGGTTCGGTCAGCCGTCGCAGCCGGTCTTCCCCGAGGAGCGCACGATCCCGAACGCGGGAATCGTCATCTCCTTCGAGTTCGAGTAGATCGAGAGGGGCAGCGTCACGAGGCCGTCGGCATCGGGACGCGGCGTGACGCGGATCCTGGCGCGGAGGTTGCCGTTGTCGAGCTCGGTCGAGAGCAGCTCGGCGCGGAGGCGCGCGTCGTCGGTGGCGACGGCGACGATGGGCTCGAGCGGATCCTCCATGTCGACGACGACCTCGATCGGCTTGCCGGGCTCCATGGCCCCGAGATTGACGCTGTACTCCTTGAGCCGGAAGACCGGCCGCGGAATCGTCGACTCGTGGCGCACGCGGATCGGCAGGATCGGGCAATCCTCGCGATCGCTCACGATGATCCAGTAGGGCGGAATCTTGTCGCCGTACTTGGTGATGTCCCAGCGGATCAGGTACTGCGAGCGCGGTGCGTCGAGCGCCGGATCGAAACCGATGTACTCCGGCGGCTCGCCGTGCACGTGGCAGATGCGGAACGGCTTCTTGTCGATGCTCTCGACGAAGAGACGGCCCTTCTGCTCCTGTCCCTTCACCACGTTCAGGTAGCCGGGAGGCGCGCGAAGCGGATAGGCGACCTCGGCCTTGATCTCGAGCTCGATCACGCGCGAGTAGCCGTCGACGAGCACCTTGATGTTCGCCTTGCGCGGGCCCGGGAGCGGGGCGCCGTCGAGGCCCGCCTCGAGCTCCGCGAATTCGCCCGGCTTGATCTGCGTGTCGGCGAGATCGTTCGTGGTGGTGCACTTGCAGCTCGGCTGGATCGCGAGCACGGTGATCGGCTTCGTGCCGCGATTCCAGAGCTTGAAGGTGCCCTTGCTTTCCGCGCTCGGCGCGATGTAGCCGAAGTCGAGCACGGCGGGTTCCGCCTGGATCGGCGGCGGACCGTCGACCATGCCGTCGTCGCCGACGGGCGGTTCGGCGACCGGCGCCGGCGGCGTTGCGACGGGCGCCGTCGTGCCCGGGCTGACCGGCCGGGTTCCGCGGTTCGGAGCGCTGCGCTCGGGCACCATCCGTCCGTCGCCTGGAACGGGCGTCGTGCCCGGGGCGGGCGCCGGCTGACCGGTCGCGGGCCTCGATGAAGTCGGAGGCGCCGGGGGCGGGGCCGGCGGGGCCGGCGGCGCTGCCTGCGAGAAAGCGGCGGAGAGTGCAAGAGTTCCGAGAGCGATGATCATGGCGTTCAGACTCCGAGGATCGCCGAGTCTACTCGGCAACGGTGCGGGGAAAGTCATGCGAGGGTCACATCGAGCAGGGTCCCGCGGACCCGCTCCGGCTATCTTGTTCGGCCCCGTTTCGGGTCCACATGAGCACCGTCGCCCCATCGAATACCGGTCTCGCCGCTCTCACGCAGTTCACCTGGGAACCGCAGCCGGCGGCGCAGGCGCTGGTGAACGATCTCATCGAGTCGCTCGTCGCGCGCTCGCCGGAAGCCGAGAGGCTTTCGACCCGCATGCTGCGCGAGTCGGGCACTCGATTCCTCGACTGGGTCGATTCGATCGAGGCGCCGCGAACGCCGGAGCTTCGCGAGCGCCTGCGAAGCACCGGCTGGTCGCCGAAGGCCATGGCGGGCGCTCCCGACTGCTGGATCAACGAGCGCGGCATCTTTCCGCGCATCGCGCTGTCGGACGGCCCCGTGCTCAAGGTGGGCATCAAGGTGGAGTGCGTGGGCGACTTCGTGCAGGCGCATCGGCTCTTCCAGTCGCCGGTGATCGGCGAAGCGCTCGGCCAGTTCCGCGCCGCCCGCGCATGCCGCGGCGAGGACGCGGAAGTGTGGGCGATCGAGCGGCACGGCTGGCTCGGCTTCTCGGCGCCCGTCTTCGACCCGGTGAAGGCGGCCATGGCGGAGGCGCACCGCGATCGGCTGCGCCGGCGTCGACGCGATTTCCCGGAGGACGAGCTCGGCTTCCGGCTGCTGCACCAGCTGCTCGACGAGGCGATCGCCGACATCGGGCGCGACTGGACCTGCGACATCTTCTTCAGCTGCGAGCGCGAGCATTGGCAGCGCCGCAATCGCGCGGCGCAGGTGCAATGGGCGCGGCAGGATCGACTCGGCATGGGCTGGGCGAATCACGATCACCACACCTATCGATGCGCGCGGGAGAACTTCACGCTGCTCGTGGCCACCTGGGAGAAGCTGGGTTTCACGGCCCGCGAGCGCTTCTACGCGGGACACGAAGCGGGCTGGGGCGCGCAGGTGATGGAGCACCCCGTCACCGGGATCACGACCTTCAACGACGTCGATCTCTCGCCCGAGGAACTCGTGAGCGATTTCGCGCACGAGCCGCTGCCGGCGCGACGCGAGCTCGGCACCGTGGGACTCTGGTGCGCCCTGCACGGCGACAGCATTCTCCAGGCGGGCATGCATCACCTGGAGGCGACCTTCGATTTCGAGGCGCTCGTCGATCAGCTCGATCGCGCGGACGTGCGCACGATGTCGCCGTTCACCACCTTCCCGTGGCTCAAGCAGGCGTTCACGGAAGGCGAGCGCTGGCCGGTGGCGGAGGAGCGATTGCAGCGATTGATCGACAAGGGACTGATCACGGCGGCGCAGGCGGCGGTGTTCCGTCACGAAGGCGCGCTCGGCAGCCATCTGGAGAACCTGGAGCGCAACGACGGCTTCAAGGGTTTCAATCAGCAGGGCGTGAGCGACATCATCGCGCGGACCGATCCGCGCCATCAGGCGGCGCTGGTGCTGGCGTGAGACGCGCCCCGGCGTGATCGAGACCGATTCGCCGGGCCTTCGCTACACTGGCCGCCCCCCGTTTTCCTGCGGAGATTGCTCCGCTCGTCGTGTTCCCGCGGAGCTCGCTCCGCTCCCGTTTCCCGCGGAGTCGCCCATGAAGTCGACCGACCTTCGACCCGGTATGGCCATCAAGATGGATGGCAAGCTCTATCAGATCACCAAGTACACGCACGTCACGCCGGGGAACCTTCGTGCGTTCGTGCAGGTGCTGCTGCGCGATCTGAATTCGGGGTCGCTCATCGACAAGCGGCTGCGCTCGGGCGAGGAAGTGGAGCAGGTGGATCTCGACCGTCGCCCGATGGAATTCCTTTACGCGCAGGGCGACACCTACGTCTTCATGGACAACGAGAACTACGAGCAGGCGGAGCTCAACAAGGATTTCGTGGGGGACTTTCCGCTCTACATCAAGCCGAACACCACCGTGGTGGTCTGCTGGTGCGACGGCAAGCCGCTGTCGATCGAGCTTCCCGGCTCCGTCGAACTGGAAGTGACGGACACCACGCCCGGCATCAAGGGCGCCACCGCCACGAACCAGCTCAAGGAAGCGACGCTCGAAACGGGACTGAAGACGCGCGTTCCCCCGTTCATCACGATCGGCGAGAAGGTCCGCGTCAGCACCGAAGACGGCGCGTATCAGAGCCGCGCCTGACGGAGTGCGGCGCGTCGGGTTCTTCTGCCGTGTGAATCCATGAACATGGTTCGAACGCGTCCCCTCGCCGTTCTCGTCGATCAGCGCTTGCGCGCGCGTGAGGCGGTCGATCCGCTCGCTCGACTCGAGCGCCGTCGCTTCTTCGCGTTCAGGTCGACGAGCGTGCCCCTGGAGTCGACCACCCAGAACGGCGTGCCGAGCTGGATCGAGAGCTCGCGACCCTTCTTCGCCGCGCGCTTGAGCGCCGCGTAGGACCCAATGATGTCGGGATCCTAGCGGTGACGACTCAGGCGTAGCGAGCTGGCGTTGGCGAGACGAGTGCGGCAAGGAGGGCGAAGCAGGCGGATCTTGAGGATCCGTCGATGGAGCCCGACGATGCCACACGAAGTCGCAGCCCGCCAGATCGCCACGCGCGTTCGCACGCGCCGAATGGCCGCGTTGGAGTCGGGGAGCGACAGGAA
>VGXK01000256.1 GCA_016873355.1 Phycisphaerae bacterium
GAATTCGCCAGGTGGCTCATGGAGACGCTGACGCCGTTGCTCGAGGCTCGAGCAACGGGATGAGCGACGACATGGAAAGCACCGCGTAGCCGGTGGCGTACGCGTGGCCGTAGCCGTAGAGCGGATAGTCGAACCACGAGCCGTCCCTGAACTGATCGCGGATCAGCGCCTCCGCGAGCCAGCGCGTCAGCGCCTCGTTCGTCGGATCCCGCTCGAGACGCAGGGCGACCTGCGACGCGTAATAGTGGCCGAAGTAGTAGTAGTAGCCGCTGTTCTGGTAGTAGGCCTCGTGCGGAATCGGCCGGCCGCGACCGATCTCGAGGTAGTGGTGATGATCGCGAAGGAATTCGAGCCCGCGCCGGAGCTGCGCCGTGTCGACGCCCTCGCCTTCGTCGTGCAGCGCGAGATTGCAGACCTGGAGACGACCGCTCGAGCCTCGCACCATGTTGAAGGTGGCCGACGGCGCCGGCGTGGGAGCGGTGTCGTAGGTGAAGGCGCCGTTCGGAAGCCGCGCGGTCTTCAGCGAGACGATTCCATCGCGGATCATCGCGGGCGGAATCTCGACTCCCTGCCGCTCGATCGCGCGAAGTGCGAGGATCATGGCGGCGGTGTTGAAGCTCGTCGACATGTTGCCGGTGGGATTGAGAAACGCGGCGCCGAAGTCGTAGTAGCCCCAGCCTCCGTCGGCGGCCTGCTCCTGTCGCGAGAAGAGCACTTCGCGCATGGCGAGCGTGCGGAAGGCGTCGTGGCGCGAGGCGAGTCGAGCATCCGCGAGCACCGCCGCCGCGAGCTCGATCAGGTAGGTGTGCGCCCACACGTCGTAGAAGGTGGATCCGCTCGCCCGCGCCGTGAGCGGCGCGGCCGCGAGCCAATCGAGCGCGCGATCGAGCGTGGCGGCCGCGGTCGGGTCGCTCCGCGCGGGCTCCACGAGCGCCCACGCGCAGAGCGCGCTCGTGGCCACATGGAACGCGCGGTGACTCGAGAGATTGTCGAGGTAGATCTCGCCGACCCGCGCGCTCTGGAATCGGCCGAAGGACCCGTCGGGATTCTGGTTCCGGACGAGCCATTCGACGCCCGCGTCTCGACTCTCGCGAGGCGTCGGCGTCGGCGCGGTGCAGGCGCCGAGCACGGCCGCGATCGCCAGCATGGCGAGCGCCCCGGCCACCTCGCGGATCCGCACTCCGGCCGATCGCTCACGCATCCGGAACCACCACGACATCGCCCTCGGCGAGCCCCTCGACCACGACGACCTTGCCGTCGGCGCTCGGCCCGAGCCGCACTTCGACCTCCTTCTCGCCGTCGGGTCCCTTCTTCTTCACGGTGGGCCGGGAGGGAGCGCCCTTCACCGCCTTGTCGGGAACGAGCAGCACTCCGGTGAGCTTCTTCGAGCCGAAGAGGATCGCCTCGAGTCCGACCATGGCGCCCGAGTCGGCCGGAATCGACGCGAAGAACGGGAACGCCGTCGAGTCGCCCTCGGGAGTTCCCACCGTGACGAATTCCGTGATCGTCGCGGTCGAGACGAGATCCGGCCGCGAGGTCCAGCGCATCGAGGCGCTCGTGCCGACGATCGCGCCCGGGCCCGCATCGCCGGCCAGGATCCGAAGCGCCATCGGATCGAGCGAGCCCCTGAGCCGCAGCGTGGAGACGTCCGCCACTTCTCCCACGGGCTGCCACGCGTTCGCCTGATCGCCCTGCTCGCGCACCTGCGGAAGCCAGTAGCCGTCGATCGGCGCCCGCAGCGTGAGGCGCTCGCGATCGCGGTCGAGCCGCTCGGCGCGTCGCTTCGCGTCGCGCACGCCTCGCTCCGCGGCCGCGAGATCGAGTTCCGTCCTGACCCCGGCCAGGCGCAGGTTGTTCTTCGCCACCTCGAGGTCGAAGGCCGCGAATCGCGAGTTGTCCTCGATCTGCTTCGTGTTCTGCGGATGGAGGAACTGCACGAAGTTCTTGTAGTCCTGCTCCGAGTGGGCGAGGAAGCGCTCGCCGCGCTTGATGGAGCGGCGGGCGCGATCGAGCACGATGTCCTTGGTCTCGTCCGCGAGCGAGGTCCCGGAGTACATCTTCTCCAGCTGCCGCAGCTCCTCGTTCTCGTCCTTGAACGAATCGCGCTGCCACTGGAGGCCGAGCTCGCGCTGCTCCAGCGTCTTCTTGGAGTCGAACTCCCGGAAGAGATTCCAGTTGCGGAGCGCGACCTCGGCCGCGAACTCCGCTCGCTCGGAGCCGACCTTCGCCTGCTCGAGCCCGATGCGACGCTCCTGCCGCGTGACCTCCAGGCGACGCTCCGATTCGACGGCGAGCGTCTTCGCGTCCTCGAGCTGCTCGGCGAACTCGCGGCTCGTGAGCACCATGAGCTCGTCGCCCGCCTTCACGGGACCTGGATCACGGGCTCGTTGGCCGAGCTCGAGCCGACCGCCGTAGACCTCGGGCTCGAAGCGCACGGGGCGCTTCGAGATCGGCTCGACTCGCGCCTTGCGCTCGAAGCGGATCACGAGATCGCCACGCTCCACGGTCGCTTCGCCCGCGAAGGCGGCGGCGCCGAGCATCGCCACCATCGAACTCACGATCAAACCATTGCGTCGCATCGCTGCTCCTTGCGCGGCCCGACGGGCCGACGCGGCATTCTTATACTCGGCCTTCAACCGAGAGGAGCACCGGATGCAGCTTGGAATGATCGGGCTGGGGCGCATGGGCGCGAACATGGTGGAGCGCCTCATGCGAGCCGGGCACGAGTGCGTGGCCTGGGACGTCTCGGCCGACAGCGTGAAGGCCCTGGCCGGCAAGGGGGCCACGGGGGCGGCCACGCTCGAGGAGTTCGTCTCGAAGCTGAAGCCGCCGAGGCACGCGTGGCTCATGATTCCGGCGGCGTTCGTCGACTCGACGATCTCGAAGCTGGCCCCGCTTCTCTCGCGCGACGACGCGATCATCGACGGCGGGAACAGCTTCTATCGGGACGACATCCGTCGCGCGAAGGAGCTCGGCACGAAGGGCATCCACTACCTGGACTGCGGCACTTCCGGCGGCGTCTGGGGGCTCGAACGCGGCTACTGCCTCATGATCGGCGGAGAGAAGCCGGTGGTGGAGCGGCTCGATCCGGTCTTCAAGGCGCTCGCGCCGGGGCGAGGATCGATCGCCGCCACGCCCGGTCGCGAGAATCGACGGAGCACCGCCGATCTGGGCTACCTCCATTGCGGACCCAACGGCGCCGGGCACTTCGTCAAGATGGTGCACAACGGAATCGAGTACGGGCTGATGGCCGCGTACGGCGAGGGACTCAACATCCTCGCGCACGCGAACGCGGGCCGGCATGCGCGCGAGCAGGACGCGGAGACGACGCCGCTGCGCGATCCGTCGGCGTACCTCTACGACATCGATCTCGCCGACGTGGCGGAAGTGTGGCGGCGCGGCAGCGTCATCTCGAGCTGGCTGCTCGACCTCACCGCGTCGGCGCTCGCCGCCGATCCCACGCTCTCCAGGTTCGACGGCCGGGTGAGCGACTCGGGCGAAGGACGCTGGACGATCGAGGCCGCCGTCGACATCGGCGTGCCCGCGCACGTGCTGACGGCCGCGCTCTACGAGCGCTTCTCGAGTCGCGGCGAGGCGCTCATGGCCGACAAGCTCTGCTCGGCCATGCGCTTCGAGTTCGGCGGCCACCACGAGAAGAAGAAGTGACGAACGCCCGGTCGATCGAACGGATGCCCGCATGAGCATGGAACCCTCCGACGCGCTCGTCCTCTTCGGCGCCACCGGCGACCTCGCCCACAAGAAGCTCTTCGACACGATCCAGGCGCTCGTGCGCCGCGGCGTTCTGAAGAGCCCGGTGGTGGGCGTGGCCAAGAGCGGCATGTCGCGCGAGCAGGTGCTCGACCGCGCCCGCGACGGCATCTCGAAGTTCGGGCGCGGCATCGACGAGAAGGCCTTCGCGAGGTTCGCGGAGGGCTTCAAGTACGTCGACGGCGACTACGCGGACGCCAAGACCTTCCAGTCGCTGCGAAGTTCGCTCGGCGGCGCCAGGAAGCCGCTGCACTACCTGGCGATTCCGCCGGTGCTCTTCGGCACCGTGAGTCGGGC
>VGXK01000257.1 GCA_016873355.1 Phycisphaerae bacterium
CGTTCACGACTTCGGGCGGAAGTCGTCGGTCGTAGAAGTCGAAGCGCGCCTCCACGTCGACGAGCAGCCCGCCCTCGCGGCGCTTCTGCTCCGCCGACTCGATGCTCGCACGCAGTTCGCGATTGTGCCGAAGGAAGGGCGCGTCGCTTCGCAGCCCTTCGTCGACGAGCGCCGCGTGGATGAAGACCTGCCGCGAGCCGACGGGATCGATCGGCTCGTAGGGAACGCGTCGGCGCGGAACCACGACGAGCGAACCGAGCGAGACCTTCTCCCACGCCGCCACGTGACCCGACTCGGGAATCCAGTGCGGTTCGCTCTGCTGCCGCTGCACCAGATGCGGCGCAATGCGCTCGATCCAGTCGCCCTGGATGCGGGCGGCGACGCGCGCGGTGCGCCGTCCGGTGTCGACGATCTCCGCGGCCATGATCCAGGTGGGAGACTTGCGCGCCAGCACGCTCGCGCGATGGATCGAGAACGCCGCCTCCTGCGGGCCGGAATAGGTGCCGTCGTCGTTGCGACGGCCGACTCGCGAGACGAGACCGGCAAGCAGCGCCCGATGGATCACGCCGTCGGGCGCAGGACCCGGCTCGCGCCGGCGGCGCGTTCGCCGTGCGACCATGCGCTCGAGCTGGTCGCGCACTTCGAGCCACTCGCGCACTCGACGCGGCGAGAGTCCCTGCTCGCGGCACCAGCGATTCATGGAGCTCGAACCTCGCGTGGAGCGGGCGTCCGCCACCGCCTGCCAGAGCTGCCAGAGCGAAAGGAAGTCGGAGTCGGAATGGCGCCACGCTCGAGGCGGCGCGCAATCGACGGAAGCGCCCGCCGCCGAACCCGCCGCCGCGCCGGCGACCGCGCCAGTGCCCGTGCGCGTGCCAGCGCCCGTGCCCGCGCCCGTGCCCGCGCCCGAGCCCGGCGAGCCGCTCGCATCCGACGGCGCCTCGATCGGATCCGCCACCGAGAGCGCGGCCGCGATCGCGAGCACCGGCTCGAGGCAGTCGCTTCGATCCGCCGCCACGATCATTCGCGACACGCGAGGATCGACCGGAAGCCGCGACATCTCGCGGCCGATCGCCGTGAGCGAGCCCGATCGGTCGATCGCCCCGAGCTCGCGCAGCGTTTCGAGGCCGTCCTGCCAGAGTCGCGGCGCCGGCGGATCGAGGAACGGAAACGACGACGGATCTCCGAGTCCCGCCGACTTCATCCGCAGCACCACCCCCGCGAGGTCGCTGCGCAGGATCTCGGGCGTGGTGCGCTCCGGTCGCTCGCGCGCATCCTCCTCCGAGTAGAGCCGCACGCAGAATCCCGGCCCCACGCGACCGCATCGACCGGCCCGCTGCGCCGCGCTTGCCTGCGAGATCGGCTCGACGAGCAGCCGCTCCACGCGGCTTCGTCCCGAGTAGCGCCGCACGCGCGCGAGCCCCGAATCGACCACCGCGCGCACGCCGGGCACGGTAATGCTCGTCTCGGCCACGTTCGTGGCGAGCACCACGCGGCGCCCGCGATGCGGGGCGAAGACCCGATCCTGCGCTCGATCGCCGAGCCTCGCCATGAGCGGAAGGATCTCCACCCCTTGCGCGTCGACCGCGGCGCGAAGTGCCTCGGCGTTCTCGGAGATCTCGCGCTCTCCGGG
Source organism: Phycisphaerae bacterium (assembly GCA_016873355.1). Classification (GTDB taxonomy): domain Bacteria; phylum Planctomycetota; class Phycisphaerae; order Phycisphaerales; family SM1A02; genus VGXK01. Next base: position 1,631 of record VGXK01000257.1, read on the forward strand.
GAGGAAGACGAGCACGTCGCCGTCGGGCGTGCGCTCGAGGCACTCGACGACGGCGGGCACCACCGCGTCCGGCGACGCGGGATCGACCTCGCCCGACTCGAGCGCCGGCGGACGCCACGCGATCTCGATCGGATGCCCGCGCCCCGAGACCTCCACGATCGGCGCGCCGCCGAAGTGTTCGCGGAAGTGCTGCGGGTCGATCGTCGCGCTCGTGACGATCACGCGCAGCTCCGGCCGCCGCGCGAGCATGCCCACGAGCGCGCCGAGCAGCAGGTCGATGTTCACGCTCCGCTCGTGCGCCTCGTCGACGATGATCGTGTCGTAGCGCCGCAGCTGCGGATCGCCCGCAAGCTCCGCGAGCAGCACGCCGTCGGTCAGCACGCGCAGCCGGGTGGAATCGGCGGTGCGGCGGTCGAATCGCACCTGGTAGCCCACGAGCGAGCCGAGTTCCGTGCCCGTTTCCGCGGCGATTCGTGCGGCGATCGATCGAGCCGCCAGGCGACGCGGCTGCGTGAGCGCGATCGCGCCGGCCGTGCCGCGCCCGGCGTCGAGACAGATTCGAGGCAGTTGCGTGCTCTTGCCGGAGCCCGTTTCGCCGCAGACGACGAGCACGGAATGCTCGCGCAGCAGCTTCGCGATCTCGTCTCGATGCGAGTCGATCGGGAGTCGCGCTCGAGTCGACTCGGCCGCTGCGGTTGGATCCGTGGACACGTCGAGATCCCGTCGTCGATCGAGTGGGCGCTGCTGGATTCGAACCAGCGACCCCTGCCATGTAAGGGCAGTGCTCTTGCCGCTGAGCTAAGCGCCCGCGCGATTCGGACGAGCGGTGTCGCCGCCGTGTCGTCCGAAGCGCGCCCGAAACGAACGGAGCCGCCGCAGATGCGACGGCTCCCGAAGCGAGGCGGACGGGAATCGAACCCGCAACCACCGGCGTGACAAGCCGGTACTCTAACCAATTGAGCTACCGCCCCGACCGTTCGAGGGTCGGCCTCGAGCGGCACAGTGTATGGACGACGGGGTGTTCGTCAAGCGGGCTCTACGCGTCGAACCAGTTCTCGCCCACGCCGGTCTCGACGCGGATCGGGACCGCGAGTTCCATCGCGTGTTCCATCGCGTCGACCACGCTCGAGCGCGTGTCGTCGACCTCCTGCTCGGGAACTTCGAAGACGAGTTCGTCGTGGATCTGAAGAAGCATGCGGGCCGCCGGATGCTTCGCCGGAAGCATCGTGTGAATGCGGATCATGGCGAGCTTGATGAGGTCGGCCGCGCTTCCCTGCACCACCGTGTTGATCGCGATGCGCTCGCCGAGCGCCCGTTCCGCGGGATTTCGTGAGGAAATCTGCGGCACCGGACGGCGACGACCGAGGATCGTGGCCACGAATCCGTGCGTGCGCGCGTGCTCGATGCAGGAGTGCAGGAACGAGCTGATGCCGCGGAATCGGGCGTTGTAGTCGGCGATGATCTTCTTCGCTCGCTCGACCGTGGCCTTGCCGCCCAGGCGGCGCGCCAGTCCGAAGGGCGTGATGCCGTAGACGATGCCGAAGTTGACCATCTTGGCGGTCGAACGCTGCTCGTCCGTCACCTTCGATGGATCGACGCCGTGCACCTCCGCCGCGACCGCGCGATGGATGTCGTCGCCGCGCCGGAACGCCTCCCGCAGCGCCTCGTCCCCGGAGAGATGCGCGAGCAGTCGAAGCTCGATCTGCGAGTAGTCGGCGGCGAGAAGTCGATGTCCGGGTGCCGCCACGAACGCGCGCCGAACCTCGCGGCCCACTTCCGTGCGGATCGGGATGTTCTGCAAGTTCGGATCGCTCGAGCTCAGGCGCCCGGTCGCGGCCACCGTCTGATGGAAGCCCGCATGCACGCGACCGTCGTCGGGATCGATCGCCTCGCGGAGCGCCACGAGGTAGGTGCCCACGAGCTTCGTGAGGCGGCGGTAGAGCACGATCATCGCCGGCAGCTCGCTCTCGACCTCGGGGCTCGCGACGAGCTTCTCGAGCACCTCGACGTCGGTGCTGGCGCCGGTCTTGGTGCGCTTGATGATCTTGAGGCCGAGCCCGGGTCGATCGTGATCGGGCTTGTTGAAGAGGATTTCCGAGAGCTGCTTCGGCGAGTCGGGATTGAACGATCGCGGCGCGGCCGCGTTGATGCGGCCCTTGAGCGACTCGATCTCCTGCTCCAGCCGCGCCTGCTGCCGTGCGAGTTCGTCGGCGTCCACGCGGATTCCGTTCCACTCGAGCTCGGCGAGCACCTCCACCATCGGCAGCTCCACCTGGCGATAGAGTCGCTCGAGCCCGAGCGTCGACACCTGCGCGTGAAGGAGCAGCGCCAGCCGCAGCGCCACGTCCGCATCCTCGGCCGCGTAGTCCGTGGCCGATTCGAGCGGCACGGTGTCGAAGGTCTTCTGCTCCCTGCCGCGCCC
>VGXK01000258.1 GCA_016873355.1 Phycisphaerae bacterium
CGTCACCTGTGACAAGCTAGGTCCGACATTGCCTTGACTAGACACGTGCGAGAACCCAATTCAATATTGCAGCATTCTCAGAGTTGCCTACCACCCTCGCGGTTGAGATCGCAGCACCCCGCTCAACTTCGCAGCGTTGCGCGCAGCGCAACGAGTGACCTTGGCTATCTCGCAATCAGTCCGCATTGCTCAGGTTTCCTTCAACTCCATAACCCCGCGGTCACTCTGGGTTATGTCTCGCGAGACTTTGAGCCATTTGGGCGTCTCTCCATAACCGGAAACTGAGGCTCGACACTCTCGCGCTTGCCACGGTCATCAGCCTACCTCTGGCTCACCTGGCGCAACACCTTGCGTTTGCTCGGCCTAGAGACGCGAACGCCCCGGCGTGTTGGCCGAGGCGTTCACTCTTCACTCGTTCGCCGCGTTGCTGGCGGCTCTCTCCGCAAGTAGCGGGGACTGGATTTGAACCAGTGACCTCCGGGTTATGAGCCCGACGAGCTACCAGGCTGCTCTACCCCGCAGTCGAATGAGAGAGCCTAGCGGCGCGGCGTGAATCCGTCAATCAACGCGTGCGCTGCGGCGCCAGCGGGGGTCAAGAGTCTCGAGAGGGTGGACCGCGGACGAAGCTGAACGATCCCGCCAGCGATCGACGCCTTCCTGCGGCTCGCCGAACCTGATCGCACGCGCGGAACGCGTCGTTCAGGCCGTCAAGTGCGAGTGCCTGGAGAAGTTCCAGATCATCGGGCTGCGCGGGCCGGGGCGACTCCCGTCCGAATTCGCCATTCACTCGAACCGCGAGCGGCCGCGCTCGGCGCTGCGACACTGGACACCGACGGGCCCTCCACCAGCGCACTTGGCGTGCCACGAACTCCGGTCGCCACGAGTTCGACACCGACGTCGAAATAGCGGATTGCTCCCTCACATCGAGCGAATCGCCGCGAAAGTTGCGGTCGGTCGAATTCCGCGACCGGGGCGAATGGCGCCGCCGCGTGCGATCTGCGGCGCAACGACCGTGCCAACGGCGACACCCCTCGCAAACCCTCAGCGAGTGCTCTTGGCGTCGGAGCGCGCCGCAAGCGCCTTCTCGACGGCCTTGTCGAGCGCGTCGCCGCGCAGGTTCGCGGCGACGATCTTGCCCGTCGAGCCATCGACGAGGAAGGTCGCGGGAATGCCGTCGACGCCGAACTTCTTCGCGAGCTCGGCATCCCACCCCTTGCCGTCGGCGATCTGGCGCCAGGTCATCTTGGCTTCCTTCATGACCTCGGGCATGCGCTTGAGAGTGTTGCTGTTGTCGAGCGAGATGCCGAGCACCTCGAAACCCTGGGCGTGGAACTTCTCGTACGCGCGAACCACGTTGGGCATTTCGGTCATGCAGGGTCGGCACCAGGTCGCCCAGAAGTCGATGAGCACGAGCTTGCCGCGATAATCCGTCGGAAAGTCGATTGCCTCGCCGTTCGTGTCCTTCGCCTTGAACGCGGGGAACACCGCGCCCGCCTGCAGGTCCGGCGGCGTGGGCGTGGCCGCCACAACCTTGGAACTCTTCACGATGCGGAAGGAGCTGCCGTCGGCCGCCAGGTCGACGATCTCCCAGGTGGTGCCTCCCACGTTGAACGGTCTCGACACGTCGAAGGACTCGCCCTTGCGATCGAACTTGCCGTTGCCGTTCGTGTCGAGCAGCAGGTTGACGCCGGTGTTCGCGTCCGCGCCGATCGGCGCCTTGGGCTTGAAGCTGCCGCTGGCGCGCTCGTCGAGCAGAAGCGCCTGCACCTTCTTGCCGCCGAGCGGCACCTCTCCCTCGTAGGCGTAATCGCGGTAGTAGAAGAGCGAATCCTTCATGGCGGCGCGGGCGGGGTCCTTCGGGTCGAATCGATAGAGCAGAATCGTCGCCAGCACCGGTTTCGCCGCCGAACTCGCGGACGCGAACTCGAACTGCGCGCTCCCGTTCCACATGGTGGAATCGACGCCGTTCTGCTTGGTGGTGCGGGACGCCCACTCGGCCGCCGGATCGTCGGTGAGATCGCCGTTTCGATTCGTGTCGACGAGCAGTTTCGCGGTACCGCCCTCGGGCTCGTCGAGAATGAAGAAGACGCCCTTCTCGCCGATCGCAAGCGAACCGTAGCGCGGTGAAGAGAGATCCTTCGGCGCGTTCGTGATTCCGTCCGGCTTCGCGTCGCTGAACTTGGCCTGCTGCGGCATGTAGTAGTGACCCGATTTCGCGAATCCGCCGACGGGCACGAAGGTCAGGCGGATGGGCTCGTCCGCGCCGGCGGCCGAGAGCGGCGCGAGGAGAACGGCGGCGGCGATCGAGACGGCGGGAACGCGAAGGAGTTGCGTCATGGAGGATTCCTCGTGGGTCAAACCGCGAAGCGGAGGCGGGGTTTCACGGCGATCGCTGCTGCGTCGGCGCTTCCCTGCCGCTGCGGTCGTTCCGGCGCTTCATTGCGGTCGCACGGCGGGCGTCTTCGGCAGCAGCAGGCTCGCCGCGATCGAGCCTCCGATCACGCCGCAGATGATGCCGAGCGACCAGGTGATGGGGAAGTGACCGTCGAACCACTCGTTGAGCACGGCCATCTTCAGTCCCACGAAGATGAGCACGATGCCGAGTCCGTACTTGAGCAGGTGGAACGAATCCATCGCGCCGGCGAGCAGGAAGTAGAGCGCCCGCAGGCCCAGGATCGCGAAGATGTTCGAGGTGAAGACGATGAGCGGCTCGCGCGTGATGGCGAAGATCGCCGGCACGCTGTCGACGGCGAAGACGACGTCGGTGGCCTCGACGACGACGAGCGCGAGGAAAAGCGGCGTGGCGACCAGACGCGTGACCCCCGCGGCCGACGCGCCGGCGCTCGACGGCGCGCCCGCGGCCGACGCGCCGGCTCCGATCGGCTCGCGCAGGAAGAAGTGCGCCCCGTGGTATTGCGGCGTGACCGGCAGCATCCGTCGTGCCAGGCGCACCACCCAGTTCTTCGATAGATCCTTCTCCGTCTCGCGCGAGATCATCAGCTTGATGCCCGTCAGCACCAGGAATCCGCCGAAGACCCAGATCACCCACTTGTATTGGAGCAGCACCGCGCCGAGGGCGATGAACACCGCGCGAAACGCCACCGCGCCGATGATTCCGTAGAAGAGCACGCGATGCTGCAGATGCGCCGGCACCGCGAAGAAGCGGAAGATCACCACGAACACGAAGATGTTGTCGACCGAGAGACTCTGCTCGACGACGTAACCGGCAAGGAACTGAAGCGCAAGCGTGTTGGCGGCGGTGCTCGCCGAGTCGAATCCCGCCGCCTTCAGCAGACCCGGCGACGCCTCCTCCGCTTGCGGGAATCGCCAGCCCGAGTAGATCCAGAGCGCCAGGCAGAAGAGCAGCGCGAGCACGGGCCACACCACGCACCACGTGGCCGCCTCCCGGAACTTCATCACGTGCGGTCGCCGATGGAAGATGCCCAGGTCGACGACCAGCACCACGATCACGAAGAGCGTGAATCCCCCGTAGGCCCACCAATAGTCGGCGAAGGGATAGAGCATGGCGAACGAGTCGGGGCGGCAGAGTACGCGACGGCGCGCCGCCGGCCCGAGCTCGCTATCGAATGCCGTCCTTCTCCGCCATGAGCTTCAGCATGTCGATGCAACGCGCCGCATATCCGTATTCGTTGTCGTACCAGCTCACCACCTTGAAGAATCGGTCGTTGAGCTGAATGCCGGCCTTGGCGTCGAAGATCGAGCTGCGCGGATCGCTCATGAAGTCGCTCGAGACGACTTCTTCCTCCGTATAGCCGAGCACACCCTTCATCGGTCCAACCGACGCCGCCTTCATGGCCGCGTTGATCGCGTCGAGCGACGCGGCCTTCGCCGTACGGAAGGTGAGATCGACCGCGCTCACGTTCGCGGTGGGCACGCGGAACGACATGCCGGTGAGCTTGCCCTTGAGCGCGGGAATGCAGAGCGCGGCGGCCTTCGCGGCTCCCGTGCTCGAGGGAATGATGTTCTGGTACGCGTTGCGTCCGCCGCGCCAATCCTTCCTGCTCGGCCCGTCCTGCGTG
>VGXK01000259.1 GCA_016873355.1 Phycisphaerae bacterium
GATCGGGCTTGACGACCGTCTTCACCATCAGCTCGACCGCTGGGCCCTTCGTGGAACCGAGCGCCGTCGCGCGGTCGGAGAGCACGCTCTCGAGCCGGCCGATCGGAAGCGTGGAGACGCTGCGCACCAGCACGTCGTCCTCGGACCACTCCTCGACGGACGAGACACGCAGCAGCGAGTTGCTCACCGTCCAGCGCACGGTCGGGATCTCGCGGCCGTCGATGGCGAACTTCGAGGCGTCGCCTCGCACGGCCGTGACTTCGGCGGCCTTCATGCTCGACGACGGATCGACGGTGAGCAGCGTGAATTCGGCGGCGCCTGCGCGCCGCCGCGCCTCCGCGAACGCCTGGGCCGCCAGCGGCGTGAGCCATTCGTGCTTCGGCAGCTCCACGGTCGACTCGACCGTGCGCCCGCCCTGCGTCGACACGACCGTCGCCTTCGAGCGATCGGCGGCGTCGAATCGATACGACTGCCGGATCGGATCGCGGCCGGATCGCTGCGTCACCTCGCAGCGGAGCGGTCGACCCTGCGCCGTTTCGTCGAAGACGACCTTCACGCTCACTTCGATCTCGGCGCCCGAGCGCCCGAAGCGCACGCTGCTCTCGTTCACGGTGCGGCGCTCGGCGCCGTCCGGGGAGCGGAAGTCCTCGGCGTGCATCCAGCCGCACGGCTTGTCGTCGAGTCGGAGCTGGTACCAGTGCGAGCGCTCGCTCGCCCACTCGGGCTTCGCCGCCGGTGCGGCGCCCTTCGTCGGCGCGGGCGGCGACGCAAGCGCCGCCATCGCCGAGAGAACCGAGGCGATGAGCATGGACGCGACTCTCATTGCGGCCTCATCAGCGGGAAGAGGATGACGTCGCGGATCGACGGCTGGTTCGCCAGCAGCATCACGAGTCGATCGATGCCCAGGCCGAGTCCGCCGGCCGGGGGCATTCCCACCCGCAGCGCCTCGAGGAAATCCTCGTCGACGGTGCGGAACGTCTTCGCCTCGTCGTCGATTCCCGCGAGCTGCTCGGTGAACTTGGCGAGCTGCACGTCCGGATCGTTGAGCTCGGTGTACGCGGGGCCGATCTCCATGCCGCCGATGAAGAGATCCCAGCGCTCCGCCAGATGCGGCGACGCGGGATTCGGCCGCGTGAGCGGCGAGATCGCGGCGGGATAGTCGGTGATGAAGGTGGGCTTCGCCTTGTCGACGAACTTCTCCGCGTGCTCCTCGAAGAGATGATCGACGAGCAGCCAGTGATCCTTCCTGGCGGCGTCGGGCACATGACGGCGCTGCGCTTCCGCGCGCACCTTCGCCGCGTCCTCCATGGGGAAGCCGAAGCACTGTTCGAAGAGCTCGCCGTAGCGAACGCGACGGAACGGACGCGAGTAGTCGATCGAGAGTTCGCCGAAGGGAAGGTGCGTGCTCTTCGAGCCGGCGCCGGAATTCGCGCCGGCACCCGCGCTCCCCAGTGCGCCGGCGCTCGTGCCGGCGCTCGCGCCCGCCTCCGCAATCTCGCGCGCGAGCTCATGCACGAGCGATTCGGTCAGCTCGAGCATGCTCCAGCAGTCTCCGAAGGCCTCGTACGCCTCCATCATGGTGAATTCGGGGTTGTGGCTTCGATCGACGCCCTCGTTGCGGAAGTTGCGGTTGATCTCGAAGACCCGCGGCAGTCCGCCGACGAGAAGCCGCTTCAGGTAGAGCTCGGGCGCCACCCGCAGGAAGAGCGGAATGCCGAGGGCGTTGTGATGCGTGACGAAGGGTCGCGCCGCGGCGCCGCCGGCCACCGGCTGCATCATGGGCGTCTCCACCTCCATGAAGCCGCTTCGCTCCATGAATCGCCGCACGGACGAGACGATCCGGGAGCGCAGCGAGAAAGTCCGCACCGTCTCCGGATTCGCATACATGTCGACGTAGCGGCGCCGATAGCGCAGCTCCGGATCGTGCAGCCCGTGGAATTTCTCGGGAGGCGGCGACAGGCTCTTGGCGTGGATCTCGACCGACCGGGCCCAGATGCAGACCTCGCCCTTCTGCGTTCGCCCGACCGGCCCTTCCGCGACCACCCAGTCGCCGTAGTCGAGACGCTTCGCGAGCTCCCAGACGGGCGGCGCCACCTGCGACTTCGACACGGAAACCTGCAGATCGCCGCTCGAATCGCGCAGCCAGAGGAACACGAGCTTGCCCAGGTCCCGGTGCTGCATCACGCGACCGGCCACCTTCGCCGACTCGCGCGAATCGCTCGACGGATCCTTCTCGTGCGCGGCGTGCGCCTCTTCGCGGAACTTCGCGCGGGCGTCGGCGAGGGTCATGAGTCCGTCGACGCGCCGTCCGTAGGGCTCCATCGAGAGCTCGCGACGCAGCGCTTCGAGCTTGGCGCGCCGCGCCGCCACGAGCACCGACGCCTCGACCGCCGGCTCCGGAGCGCCCTTGCTGTTCGACGGCTCAACCATGCGTCCGGCCGATCCTCGATCGCCGTGAAATCGTCCCGCTTCCCGGCGATCATCGGGAGCGCGCCGCTCGCTGCGTACGAACGGGCCATGGTATCGGCGCGGGCTACACTCCGCACCGAACCCGGAGACTCGCCGTGAGCGCATCGCCTTCCATCCGACGCATCGGAATCCTCACCGGAGGCGGCGATTGCCCGGGCCTGAACGCCGTGCTGCGGGCGGTCACGAAGACCGCGATCTTCCAGCATCGCATCGAAGTCTTCGGCATCGAGGACGGCCTGCTCGGACTCGTCGACGATCGCGTTCGCGCGCTGACCGCGCGCGACGTCTCGGGCATTCTCACGCGCGGCGGCACGATCCTCGGCTCGAACAACCGCTGCAATCCGCGCCGCCACCACGTCGGCCACGACGAGAAGGGCGAGCCGATCTTCGCCGACGTGACCGATCGCTGCCTCGCCACCATCTCACGCCACAAGCTCGACGCGCTCATCGTCATCGGCGGCGACGGCACCATGAGCGCCGCGTCGCATCTCGTGCAGCGCGGCATCAACGTGATCGGCGTGCCGAAGACGATCGACAACGATCTCGTGGGCACGGAGATCACCTTCGGCTTCCTCACCGCCGTCGACACCGCCACGGACGCGCTCGACCGGCTGCACTCGACCGCCGACAGCCACCATCGCGTGATGGTCTGCGAGCTGATGGGACGCAACGCCGGATGGATCGCCCTCTCCGCGGGCGTGGCGAGCGGCAGCGACGTGATCCTGATCCCGGAGATTCCCTTCGAGCTCGACGTGATCGCGGCGTTCGTGGACAAGCGCATGAAGTCGGGTCCCGGCTTCGCGATCGTTGCCGTGGCCGAGGGCGCCACGCCCAGGGGCGGCTCGCAGCGCGTGGTGCGGCACGATCCCACGAGCCCCGATCCGGTCCGCCTCGGCGGCATCGGCCACTGGATCGCCACCGAGATCGAATCTCGCTGCAGCGTGGAGACCCGCACCACGGTGCTCGGCCACATCCAGCGCGGCGGTGCGCCGATCGCGGCCGACCGCGTGCTCGCCACCTATTTCGGGTACATGGCCATCCAGGCGCTCGTCGACGGCAAGAAGGCGCGCATGATCGTGCGGCAGAACAACGAGTTCGGCGACATGGACCTGCTCGAAGTGGCGAATCGCCAGCGGCGCGTGCCCGTCGATCATCTGCTCATCGCCGCCGCGCGGGCGCTCGGCACGAGCTTCGGCGATACGGCGCCGCACCCGACGGTGTCGAGGACGGCGGTGGTGGTCTGACCGTGCGGCGCGCGGTCTTCCTCGATCGCGACGGCACGCTCATCGCCAACGACGGCGACCTCGGCGATCCCTCGCGGGTTCGCCTGCTTCCGGGGGCGGCCGAAGCGTGCGCGATCCTGCACGGCGCGGTGGCCGAAGCCGCGGCGCGAGGCGCGGGAGCGCCCGCCGCCGCGTCGCCCTCCCACCCGCTCGAACGCTCCGACGCGGCGCTCGTGGTGGTCACGAACCAGGGCGGCGTCGCTCGCGGCGCCTACGACGAGACGGCCGTCGAACGCACGAACAACGAGATCGAGTCGCAGTT
>VGXK01000260.1 GCA_016873355.1 Phycisphaerae bacterium
ATCTCCGCCGCACCGCGACGCGGGCCGCCGCGTCAGCGTGCGGTCGCTTCGGCGCGGACCTCGCGAAGCACCGTGACCTTGATTTCGCCGGGGAAGGTCATTTCCTCCTCAACACGCTTGGCAATGTCTCTCGCGACCGCGAACGTGGTCGCGTCGTCCAGGCGCTTCGCGTCGACGATCACGCGCACTTCCCTGCCCGCCTGGATTGCGTACGCCTCGGTGACTCCGGGATTCGCTCTCGCGATCGCCTCGAGCTGCTCCAGGCGCTTGATGTACATCTCCATGCTCTCGCGGCGAGCGCCGGGTCGAGCGCCACTCACGGCATCGGCCGCCATCACGATCGGCGTGTACGGCGTGGTCGACGGAATGTCGGCGTGGTGCCCGCCGACCGCGTTGAGCACCGCCTCGCTCTTCTCGCCGAACTTGCGAAGGAATTCCATGCCGATCGCGGGATGGCCGCCCTCCATCTCGTGATCCATCGACTTGCCGATGTCGTGCAGGAATCCCGCGCGCCGGGCGACCTGCCCGTTCAGGCCGAGCTGGTCCGCGATCATCTGCGACAAGTACGCCACCTCGATCGAGTGCCTGAGCACGTTCTGGCCGTAGCTCGTGCGGAACTGCAACCGACCCATCGCCTCGACCACCTTGGGGTGCAGCCCGCGCAGCCCGAGTTCGGTGATCGCTTCCGAACCCGCCTTCTGAATGCGCTCGTTCACGTCGCGCTTCGTCTGCTCGACGACCTCCTCCACGCGCGACGGATGCACGCGCCCGTCGGCGACGAGTTTCTGAAGCGTCTCGGCGGCGATCGTCTGCCGCACCTTGTCGAAGCAGCTCACGCTGATCACGCCGGGCGTGTCGTCGATCAGGATGTCGGCCCCGGTGGCCTTCTCGATCGCGCGGATGTTGCGACCCTCGCGACCGATGATGCGGCCCTTCATGTCGTCCGAAGGAATCTTCACCGAGCGCACCGTCGAGTCGCTCACGTTGTCGGCGGCGTAGCGCTGGATCGCCATGAGCGTGATCTCTCTCGCGCGATCGCGTGCGCTTCCTTCGGCTTCCTCGATGATCTCCTGCGTCACCTTGGCCGCCTCCTGCTGCGACGCGGCCTTCACGTCCTCGAGGTAGAGCGAGCGAGCCTCCGCTTCCGTGAGCCTCGCCACCTGTCCGAGCCGATCGTGCAGGTCACGGCGCAGCGACTCGACCTGCGCGGTCGCGGTCTCGATCGCCTGCTCCGACTTGCGGAGCTTTTCCTCGTGCTCGTCGAGCTTGTTCTCGCGCTGGCCGATCTGCTCGAGCTTGCGGTCGAGGATCTCCTCGCGGCGAACCGCGCGATCCTGGCTCTGCTTGATCTCGGCGAGCGCCTGGGAGACCTCCCGATCGACCGCCTGGCGTCGCTCGTGGGCCCGCTTCTCGGCGTCGAGCTCGATCGCCTTCGCCTTGGCCTCCGCCTCCGCGTTCGCCTGGGCGAGGATGCGGGCGGACTCCGCCCGGGCGTGTCGCAGTCCGCGATTCGAAATGAGCGAGACGGCGAGCACGCCGAAGGCAACACCGGCGATTGCCGCGAGCGTGACATAGAGCGCCGTCTGTCCAAGCATCAGGGACGGCATCGGCTTCCTCCTGCAGAAGCCGGACCGTGCCTCCACCCACGCGGTGGAGGCGATCAGTGACGGACGAGCGACGCGATGCCGTTCACGACCGTGCGGCGGTCAGCAGCCACACAGTCACAACCTGATTCCATGCAAGAGCTTGCGCAGTGTGATTCGGAACTCCGTGATGTCTTCCTGCATGAGCGAGAGGCAAGGTTGAATGTACGAGTTCGGGAGCGATCCTCCCGCGACTCGCCGCGGCCCCCGTTTCCGCGGATGAACGGCCCGCCGCTGAATCCGTCAGTCGAGCGGTCCGAGGAATCCGCCGGTTCCCGAGAGGCAAACCGGCGTTGAACTACGGAAGTATCGTCCGCCACTCGACCCGATGTCAACGGCGGTCGGCGCGGCCACTAGAGTGTTGCCGCCTTCTCGGACGCCTCGAAAACGCCTTCCAAATGCCCGCCTTCCTCATCTGGCTCTCGAGGCTGCTGCCCACGAATCCGATCTGCATGCGGCTGGTGGAGGGAGGCTCCCGCCGCACCCGCCATCTGCTCATCCGAAGCGCGTACCTGGGCATTCTCATGGTGCTGCTCTTCTTCGCGCTGGCCGGCTCTCCCGGCACGCTGAAGGAGCTCGCCCAGCGCGGAGCGCTCGCCAGCACCACCGCGGCGTTCGTGCAGGTCGGATTGATCTGCATCCTGACCCCGATCTTCATGGCCGGCGCGATCGCGCAGGAATCGAGTCCACGCACCTGGGAGATCCTGCTCACCACGCCGCTCAACGCGCTTCAGATCGTGCTCGGCAGTCTCTTCGGGCGACTCTTCTTCGTGGCGGCGCTGCTGCTCGGAGCGCTGCCGCTCTTCGTGATGTCGCAGGCCTTCGGCGGCGTGCCGGGTTCCGCGATCCTGGCGAGCACGTGGGTGGCCCTTGCCAGCGCCATGGTGATGGGCGCGGTGGCGGTCACGCTGAGCGTGGTCGGCGGCGCGGGCAAGCGAAGCGTCTTTGCGTTCTACGCGGCCGTGCTCGTCTACCTCTTCGCCACCTGGGCGATCGATCGACTGCTGCGCACGCCGATCGCGGTCGGGTCGGATGCGATGTTCACCACGATCTGCACGCCGCTCAATCCGTTCCTCGTGCTCGAATCGCTGCTGCTCACGAACCAGTACCAGCCGCACGAGATGGCGGGAAGCGGTTCCGGCCTGATCGCGTCGATCTGGTTCGGGCGCCCGGTCGCCGCGTACGGCTGGCTGTGCACGATCGCCACCGCGATCATGGTCTGCGCGTGCACGCTCTCGGTGCGGCGCATCGGCGGCCGCGCCGTGCGATTGCCGCTCTGGAGGCGCCTCTTCGGGCGCGCGACCGCCACCTCCGCGCGACCGGCTCGACGCGTCGGCGCGAACCCGATCGCGTGGCGCGAGCGGCATCTTCGCTCCGGCAACGCGCTCGCCGTGCTCGGGCGCTGGGCGTTTCTCGTGATCGGCATCGCGGCGGCCGTGACGCTGCTCGGCCTACATCGAAGCGGATCGCTCGACGGAGGCGAACTGCGGCTCGGACTCGGCTCCCTGCTCGGCGCCGAGACGCTCGTGGTGCTCTTCACCGCGATCAACCTGAGCGCGACGGCGGTGAGCCGCGAGCGCGAGGACGGCACGCTCGACCTGATCCTCACCACGCCGATCCAGCCGAAGCCGTATCTCTCCGGCAAGCTGCGCGGCTTGATCGAATTCCTGCTGCCGATGATGGTGGTGCCGCCGCTGACGCTGCTGCTCGCGTCGATCTACGTGATCGCGGGAGGGTTCGGGGCCGCCGACGGCGCGATGATCACGGAGAACGTGGGCACGGCGAAGGTGCAGTTGCCGCTCGTAGTGCCGGAGGGCGCATTCACCTTCGGCATCGTCTTCTTCGCGTTCACGGCGATCTGCATCATGGTGGGCCTCAACTGGTCGATCCGCAGCAAGGGCACGATCGGCAGCACGCTGGCGGCGGTGGCGGTCATGGTGGTCATCGCCGGCGTGCTCGGCGTCTGCGGAAGCGCGGCGGGATCGTCGATTCCCGTGGTCGGCGCCGTGCTCGCGGCGCTCAGTCCCGTGAATCTGCTCATGGCGGTGGTGGCGCCGAACATGGCGGTCCCCGCGAGCCTCGAGGAACCGGGCGCCGCGCGGATGGCGCTCGCGGTCGGATCGGTGCTGGCGGTGGTCGTCTACGTCGCCGTCGTGCTCGGCATGCGCGCCACGATGACGCGGAACTTCATGTTCACGGTGCGGCGGCTCGCGGGGACGAACTGAGCCGCGCGTCGGCTCGGACGGCGCGTCGGCTCCGGTTGCCCTCCCCGCCTCAAACAGTCACTCCGGTGCGCAGCGAAGCGCTGCGCACCTTCGTCAACTCGGCGGCTTGAGCGGCGACGATTCAGGCGC
>VGXK01000261.1 GCA_016873355.1 Phycisphaerae bacterium
CGGATTCGCCGTCGGCTCGGGCGCGCACCAGGTGCTCTGGTTCAACGGGCGCCGGACGCCCGATCTCGTGGCGCGCTACGGGATTTCGCGCACGTTCCAGAACATCCGGCTCTTCGGCGACATGTCCCTGCTCGAGAACGTGCTCGTCGGCATGCACGCGAAGCTTCGCACGGGAGTGTGGAGCAGCCTGCTGCGGCTGCCGGTCTTCTTCCGCGAGCGCCGCAGCGCCGACGCGGCGGCGCTCGAGTTGCTCCGCTTCGTGGGACTCGAGGGCCGCGCCGACGATCAGGCGGATTCGCTGCCGTACGGATTGCAGCGCCGGCTCGAGATCGCGCGGGCGCTCGCGTCGAAGCCGAAGCTCCTGCTGCTCGACGAGCCGGCCGCGGGCATGAACCCGACGGAGACGGTCGAGCTCATGGCGCTCATCCGCCGCATCCGCGACTCGGGCGTGACGGTGCTGCTCATCGAGCACCACATGCGCGTGGTGATGGGGGTGAGCGATCGCATCGTCGTGCTCAACTTCGGCAAGCGCATCGCCGAGGGCACGCCGGAGGAGATCCGCTCCGACCCGCAGTGCATCGAGGCCTACCTCGGCCGCGAGGAGCTCGGGTGAGCGCGCTGCTCTCGGTGCAGGGACTGCGGGCGCGCTACGGCGCGGTGGAGGCGCTGCGCGAGGTCTCGCTCGAGGTGCGCGCCGGCGAGATCGTCACGCTCATCGGCGCCAACGGCGCCGGCAAGAGCACCACGCTCATGTGCCTCTCGCGCGTGAAGTCGATCGCGGCGGGGGAGATCACCTTCGAGGGTCGCTCGCTCAACGAGGTTCCCGCCCATCGCGTCGTCGGCCTCGGCCTGGCGCAGGTTCCCGAGGGGCGACGCATCTTTCCGCGGCTCACGGTGTTCGAGAATCTCGAGATGGGCGCGTACCTGCGGCGCGATCGGGACGGCGTCGCGAAGGACCGAGCCCACGTGTACGACCTCTTTCCCGTGCTCCGCGAGCGCTCGCGGCAGGCGGGCGGCACGCTCTCCGGCGGCGAGCAGCAGATGCTCGCGATCGGCCGGGCCCTCATGAGCCGGCCGCGACTGCTCATGATGGACGAACCGAGCATGGGCATCGCGCCGATTCTCGTCGCGCGCATCTTCGACGCGGTGAAGCGCCTCAAGAACGAAGGCATGACGATCCTGCTCGTCGAGCAGAACGCCCGCGCGGCGCTGCGGCTGGCCGATCGCGGCTACGTGATCGAGACCGGTCGCATCGTGCTCTCCGATCGGGCGCCGGCGCTGCTGGAGAATCCGCGCGTGCAGGAGGCGTACCTCGGCGAGTGAGTGCCGCGCGCGTTCGCGTACGATGGGCGGCCGGTCCCCGCGCGGGATCGTCATCGACATGCGTGAATTCAAGCTGCGCAAGGATCTCAAACGGTCGGTCATCAACGGCTTCGCGCTGCCCCTGGGCATCGAGCCGCTCGATCTGAAGCCGCCCACGCAGGGCTACACCGTCGACTACCGCGAAGGCGGTTCCGAAGGGCCGGACCACTACGTCTTCCACGTGGTGGCGAGCCACGAGCGCATTCGCGGCCTCGTGCGCGAGGCGTTCGGTCTGCTGCCCGACGAAGTGACGCCGATCGTGGAGGTCGATTCCACCGACGCGTACCGCACCGTCGACGTCTTCGTCGGGCGCGAACCGATTCCGATCGACGACTTCCTCGACGTCTGGGACGAGTTCGAGCCCATTCTCATGGAGGACGCGTCGCTCGGCGCCGGCGCGAACGCGGAAGAGCCGTTCGTGGAAGTCTTCCTCGACAACTGGAAGGGACTTCTGCTCTACGTGCCGATCGAGCTGCGTCCCGAGATCGAGCGGATGCTGCGACGGCACGGCCTGCGCGAAGTCGAGGAGACCTGGCCCATCGAGGATCGGGACGCCGCGCCGCCGTCGCAGGTGCGCGAGGTGCTCGAGATCGAGGACGAGCAGTCGCCGGACCTCCAGGAAGTGCTGCTGCAGCTGCGCGAGCTCTGGAACCTCGAGCTCGACGTCGACCCCGAGGCGAACACCGACGAGCGCGGCCGCTCCCTGGGCATGACGCTCTGGAACGCGGTCGTCGTGGTCGAGTCGATGGACGAGTCGAAGAAGGGCGCGGGCGCCTACGTGAACATCTGGGCGAGCGCCGGCTCCCTCAGCGAGCTCGAGTCGCTCATGACGGGCGTGCTCGACGGCATGCCCGAGTGGCGCTTCCAGGCGATCTACGCCACCGATCGAATCGCCTTCGACGAGCGGCCGCCGGAGCTCTCCGATCTTCCGATGCGCCGGAAGAAGGCCGAGGTCCACCGCGTCACCGTCGAACCCTGGTGAGCAACGGAGACGCCGCCGTCGCTCCTGATTCAGCCTGGTCGATGCGAACACGCGCCGTAGAGTCCGCGCGAGCGGATGTGCTGCTCGACCGCGGGTTCGACGAGGTCGGCGAGCGGCTCGTCCGCGGCGATGCGACGGCGAATCTCCGTGCTCGAGCAGTCGATCGGCTCGATCGGCAGCAGCCATTCGAGCCATCGGCGATCGTCGCCGACGGCGCGCCCGAACGACTCGCGCGTGTGCGGCGGCCGCAGCACGACGGCCGGCGCCGCGATCTCGAGAATCGCCTGCGGCTCCCGCCAGGTGCGGAAGTTGAGCGCCTGATCGCTTCCGAGCAGCAGGCGGATCGGCCGGGCCTCGCCCGCGCGGCGAAGCTCGCGCAGCGTGTCGACGGTGAACGACGGACCCTCGCGCCGCAGCTCGCTCTCGCTCACGCGCGTGCGCGGCACCTTCGCGAACGCGCGCCGCACCATCTCGAGGCGATCCTCCGCCGGCGCCGGCGGCAGCGCCGAGCGCTGCGGATTGATGCGGGCGGGCACGAGCAGCAATTCGTCCGCGCCGAGCAGCTCCATCGCGCGCAGCGCCATCGTTCGGTGGTGTCGATGCGGCGGATCGAAGGTGCCGCCGAAGAGCAGCAGCGGGGCGGTCATGAGCGTTTCCGTGCGCGCGGGCGCTCGTGGTCGTTCATCGCCGACCCCCCGTCGAGTCGTCGAGCGACCGGCGCACGGCTCCGCCGACGAGCTGGAGCGCCGCCATCGACTGGCCGACGATCGCCGACATCTCCTCGAGATGCTTCTTGTGCATCATGGTCCAGAGGATCGCTCGAACGCAGCGCGTGCGTCCGCGCGGCGAGACGAGCTTGTCGATGCCGGGCGGAAGCTCCTGATCGTGGCCGTCGCTGATGCCGCGGACGATGCACCAGCGCAGCCGCTCCGCGCTCGCCTGATCCGCGAAGTGGTAGCCCTCGAGATCGACCATCGACGCGCCGCTCCGCTGCGAGAGCGCCGATTTCTCGATCGCCGTCGAGACGACCGCCGGCGCGGTCACGAGCCTCGCGTTCGGAAGGTCTCGCACGATCCACGACGCGTCGAAGCGGCGGCCATCGATCGAACTTGCGCGCGACACGGCGTACGCGGAGCCGGGCGTGACCGCCGGATCGAGGCCTCCCGCGAGTCCCGCGAGGATCACGCGATCGACGCGGTCGCGCACGGAGACGACGGCGCGGCGCACCGCATCGCCTCCCGGTCCCGAGACGAGCACGAGCGAGCGACGCAGTCGAGCCGCGCGTCGGATCGCGCTCGCCTCGTAGCGCGTCGGACAGATCACCATGACGTCACGATGCTCGGCGCTCGACGCGAACGGCTCGCGCATCGCTTGAGCCTAGCGATGGGCAGGGCTATACTCCGCCCCTTCAGGGCCCCATCGTCTAGCCCGGTTCAGGACACATCCCTCTCACGGATGGAACAGGGGTTCGAATCCCCTTGGGGTCATTCGAGGTCGGGCGGCGCGAGCCGCGTCGTCCGCCTGCGTGACGAGACTTTCACGCGCGGCCCTATCGTCTAGCCCGGTCCAGGACACCACCCTTTCACGGTGGGAACGTGGGTTCAAATCCCGCTAGGGTCATTGCCGCGAGACGGTTGCAG
>VGXK01000262.1 GCA_016873355.1 Phycisphaerae bacterium
GCTTGCGTGGACGCTTTCCCAGGCGGCCGGCACCGACGAAGCGTCCATGGCGGCGGTCAATGCCGCGACCTCCGCGTACAACGCGGGGCAGCACGCGCTTGCGGCGATGCTCGCCCGCGACATGGCGCTCTCGGCGGCGGACGCGGCGACCTCGCTCGGAGAGAAGGTGCTCTGGGGCGCCGCAGCACAGGCGGCGAAGGACGCCATGGACGCCTTTACCGCGGCGGTGACGGTGGCGCTCGCGGCGCGTGCAGACGCGATCGACGCGGCCAATGCGGCGGCCCAGTCCCAGCAGGCTCTCGTGGACGCCCAGACCGAGGCTGCGATCCAGCGAATGCTCTCGGCGACGACCCAGGCGGGAATGGCGGAAGCCCAGGCGCAATTGGCCGACGGCTTCCGCCTCCAGGCCGAGATCTACGCCGGCCAGGCCACGGACGCGGCGCAGCTGCACCTCCAGAAAGTGGATCTGGCGGAGCAGAGCGCGCAGACGGCGTTCACGGCGCTTCAGTCCGCGATCGCCTCACGAATCGCCGCCGAGGAGTTCGCGATCGACGCGCAGAAGTACTACGGCTCCACGCTCGGCGCGATTCACATGAACAACCTGTCGCTCGCCGGCAACATGGCGTCGAACTCGGGGCAGGCGGCCCAGAACAGCCAGCTCGCCGCGAACGACGCATTCAGTGCCGCCGGCATGGCGGCCACCGCTGCGGGCACGGCGCTCGACGCGAGCATGGCCGCCGATCAGGCTGCGAGCGACTACTTCAGCGCGTTGAACGTGTCGCAGAACAAGGCGCAGGGCGCCGTGTCGGCGCACAAGGCTGCCGAGGCTGCAAGCATGGCCGCACAGGGCTTCGCAACGGCATCGGGCTTGCTGGCGAGTGCGGCCGGCACTGCCGAAGCGCTCGATGCGGCGCAGGCGGCGGCGAACCAGGCGCAGGCCGCGGCGAACTCCGCGACTGCGGCGCTGAAGTCGCGCGACGCCGCGCTCCACGCGGCGGAGATGGCGGGATCGATGGGCCAGAAGGTCTTCTACGGGCATGCGGCCGTGTTCGCCGATGCGGCGGCTGGAAGCGCCGCGCAAGCGGCGAAGGAGGCGCTTGCGGCGCAGGTCGCGGCCACGGCGGCCGCGGGTTCGGCGGCGGCCGCCAACAACGCGTACCAGCTGGCCGTGAACGGCACCGGCTCGAGCGCAGGCGGCTCGAGCAACTGAACGCACCCGGCGAGTGATCGACACGAGTCCCGCGGCGACGGCCCTGAGCCGTCGCCGCGTTTCGCTTTTGTGCCGCGTTTCGCTCCGCGCCGCGTTTCGCCTCCGTGCCGGGCTTCGTTTCCGTGCCGGGTCGCGCGCCTCGCCGCGATCGTGTCTAATCGAGATCGGTGAAGGCGCTTCGAAGCCTCAATCGTCCAGCGCTCGCCGCGTCGCTGCTCGTGACGATCACGGCCGTGATCCTCGAGTCCGCCGGCGTCTTCGATCGACTCGAAGGCGCGTCGCTGACGATGCGATTCCAGGTGGCGCGCTCGCGGCCGCAGCCGCTCGATCCGAGCATCGCGCTCGTGGCGATCGACGACAGCTCGGAGGAGACCTTCGGCCGTTGGCCCTGGGCGCGCTCGATTCAGGCGAAGGCGATCGACGAGATCGAGCGCGCGGGCGCCCACGTCGTCGTCTTCGACGTGCTGTACAACGAGCCCTCCGACGATTCGGCGCAGGACGAGGCGCTCGCGGCGGCGATCGGGCGCTGCGAGGGCGTGGTCGCCGCGAACGTCGACGCGGAGCAGCCGATCGACGAGTCGTGGCTCGGTCCGCAGGGAAGGCACCAACTCGAGCGCGTGCTCGAGGCGCTCGGATCATCGATCGAGCTGTCGGACGACCAGGTGATCGAGCGGGCCGGACTCTCGGAGCCGTGGGCAAGCCGCTTCCAGGCCCAACCGATCGCGTTCCGCAAGCTCGCGGCGTGGTCGAGGGTGCAGGATCTGCGGGAGCAGGGCCGAGCGCCCGAAACGCTCGAGCAGCTCTTCGAGGCGATCGGACTGGCCAAGACGCTCGTGGAGGGGACCTCGCCCGAACGCAAGATGCTCGAGCGGCTCTGGCAGCGCGAGTCGGCGTGGCAGGCGCTGTCGAGATTCATGCCTCCCGCCACGGAGCGCCCGGCGCCGAAGGAGGCGCCGCCGATCCTTGCGATTGCGCGGAGCGCGGGCGGCGCCGGCATGGTCTACGGTCCGGCCGATCCGGGCGGCCAGACGCGTCGCGTGAAACCGTTCGTGGCCACGCCCGGCGGCGATTGCCTGCAACTCGGAATCGCGGGCGCCGCCAAGTTCCTTGGCGTCGACCCTCGCGCCGTTCGGCTCGACGGCGGGCGCGTCGTCGTCGGCGATCGCTCGATTCCGCTGCACGACGGCAAGATCGTGATCGATTGGCCCACCGCGACCTTCGACAAGTTCTCGACGCTGCGAGGAGGCGGCGCGAAGTGCGTCGCCGTGCCGATCGGCACGCTCGCGGATCTCGCCGACCAGCGCCTGGTGCAGGCTCGCCAGGAGGCGGCATACGTCGAGGAGGCGGTGAAACTCGCCCACAACTACGCGCGACCCGAGTCGGTGCTGCGCACGCTGCCGTTGCCGGAGGAATTCCGCAGCGATCTGATCGAGTCGATCGAGTGGCAGTTCCCGGGAGTTCTGGAGCGGGGGCTCGACGCGCTGCCGCCGGAGACGGATGAGGCCACGCGCGGCGCCGCGAAGCTCGTCGTGAACTGGGTTTCGCTCGAGCAGGCGGTGCTCAAGGGTCGCGAGACGCTGCGGCGCCTCGAGGAACAGGCTCGATCCGAGCTCGGCGGCAAGCTCGTGATCGTCGGCTACGTGGCCACGGCGCAGATCGCCGACATGATCAACACGCCGTACGGCCCGCGCACGCCGGGGTGCTTCGTGCACGCGGCGGTGGCGAACATGGTGCTGCACGGCAAGGGAATGCAGTTCACGCCCTGGTGGATCGGACCGGCGGCCACGCTCGTGCTCGGCGCGCTGTGCGGAGTGATCGCGGCGGTGATGGGCGCGGGGCGCGGAAGCCTGCTCGCGCTGCTGGCGCTCGTCGCGTACCTGGCGGCGGTGCTGTTCGTCTTCGGCTCGTGGTCGATCGTGGCGCCGATGGCGGCGCCGCTGCTCGGCGGATTCGGGAGTTGGGTGGCCGGCGTGACGCTCGTGGCGGTCATCAGTCAGCGCGAGCGCGCGCGGGTGACGCGTCAGTTCCGTGCCCGCGTGTCGCCGCAGCTCGTCGAGCGGCTCGCCGCCAACCCCGGAGCGCTCAGCGTGGGCGGTCTCGAGCGGGAGGTGACGATCCTCTTCGGCGACCTCGCGGGGTTCACGACGCTCTCCGAGCAGCTCGGAGGCGCCGAGGTGGTGAGCACGCTCAACCGCTACATGGGCGCCATGACGCGACAGCTCACGGCGCGGCGCGGCTACGTGAACAAATTCCTCGGCGACGGACTGCTGGCGTTCTGGTCGGCGTTCGAAGTGGAGCCCGACCAGCGCCGGCTCGCGGCCGAGGCGGCGCTGGCGTGCCAGGACGCGGTGACCACGCTCGGCGACGATCCCGAGTTCCGCGATCGTCCGCCGATCCGGCTGCGGCTCGGCATCGCCACCGGCGACGTGGTCGTGGGCGATTGCGGCGCGCCGCCGGAGCTGAACGACTACACCGTGATCGGCGACGCGGTGAATCTCGCGTCACGGCTCGAGAGCGCGAACAAGCAGTTCGGCACGCGGATCCTCATGGACGGCAACACGGCCGCGGGCGTGTCGAACGCGGCGGGGGCGCCGAGGCTGCTCGCGCTCGGCCCCGTGATCGTCGTCGGCCAGAGCGTGCCGGTCGAGCTCTTCACGGTGCTGAACGGCAAGGAGCCGGAAGGGTGGGAGCAGGCGATCTCGGGCGCGGTGGCCAGGTTCCGCGCGGGCGATCGCGCGGCCGCGCTCGAG
>VGXK01000263.1 GCA_016873355.1 Phycisphaerae bacterium
GGCGGCGCCGCAAGCGCGCCCCTCACCGCGCCGTCGCGCGACACGAGCTTGATCGAGAGATCCGTGAGCGTTGCCTTGGCGGGCATCGCGTTCGTGATCGTCGCAAGGAGGTCGCTCACCTCGATCGGCAGCGCCACGCGCCGGTGGGTGGTCATGAAGTCGTTGAGCTCTCGGCGCTCCGCCTCGAGCCGGCTCAGTTCGGTGTCGACGTCGATCGCCGTCTCGCGAAGCGAGATCGAGGCGGCGCGGATCGCGCGTGCCCGCCGTGCCTGGTCCCACGAGTGGACGCTCACGCCGATCACCGAGAGCAGGAGCAAGGAGACGAGCAGCCACGTGCGTCGCGCCTCTCCGCGCGTGCGGAGTCGTTCGCCGACCTCGGCGGGGAGCAGGCTGGCAAGGAAGACCCTCACGCGGCCCTCCGTTCGCGCTCGGCGGGCGCTGCCACGAGATCGACCGCGGCCGATCCGAGCGCGGCGGCCCAGATCGATGGGGAGAGCGTGGCAGGAAGAGGATCGACCACGCCCGCGGCGGTCACCGCGTGCGAGGGCACGCCGCAGATGCTCTCGAGCGTGGCGAGCAGCTCGACCTGGCCGGCGCATGGGCCGGAGGTGACGAGCGCCGCCGGCCACTGACCGGCGCTTCGGCGCTCCACGTAGCGAAGGCACTGGAGGATCTCGTCCGCGAGTCCCGACCAGCGGAACGCGCGCCGATCGGCGCCGAGCGACCGCACCTCGACCGGAATGGCGTCGGGATCGACGCTGTCGCTCGTGGCCGGCGCCACGCGCGGGACGCCGAAGCTTCCGGCGATGGCGCGGTGGAAGAGCAGCTCGCCGTCCCGGGCGAGCAGCATCGCGGCCATCGTCGGCTCCACGTGCACGAAGGCGATCGCGCCGTCGACCTGGCGCGACCAGTGGCACCACGCGGTACGAAGTCCCGCAAGCGCCGCGGACTCGAGCCGCACGGGCACGAGCTTCGCCCGCAGCAGCGGATCGAGCGCGCGCATGGCGGTGGATCGGCGCACCGCGATCAGCAGGTGTTCGGTGCCCGGCGTCGCCGCGGGCGCCGGCGAGGAGGGCGCGTTCGCGATCGGCGCGGACGAGGGCGCGGGAGCGGCGGGCGGTGCGAGGGCGACGGGACCAGGCGCCGAAACAGCGCCGCCCGTCGGGCCCGCGGGCGTCGACGCCGGGGCCGGCGACGCGATGTCGGCCGCGCTCGCCACGCGAAGCGGGAGCGCCGCCACGGTCACTTCGTTGGGATCGACGCCGAATCGATCGACCGCCTCGACCGCGAGGCTCTCCAGGCGCTCCTCCTCGTCGAGCTCCGGCATCGGAACGGTGTCGACGAGGAATGCGCTCGCCGGCAGCGTCACCGCGCAGCGCGTGTTGCGAATGCCGTTCTCGCGGAGCAACCGCTCGAGATCCTCGGCGAGACCGCCGGGATCGTCGCTGCCGTTCATGGGATCGGCGGCGAAGATCTCGCACGGCAGCTCGAGCGCCGTGACGTGCCCGGCCTCGACCTGGAGCAGGCGCACGGTGGCGCTGCCGTAGTCGACCGCGATGAGCGAACTGTGGCGTCGGCTTCCCATGGTCGTCGCACGAACCTCCGGAGATTCATCGACCGCGCCGGGTGCGCAATGAAGCGAGGCGCCGCGGGAACCGAGCGGTTCCTGCGGCGCCTCGATCGTGGACGCCGTCTGTTCCGGGAGCGCCGTCGATTACGGCGTCGGGACGACCTTGCCGGCCGAGAACGACCAGGCCTGCGTGTTCGTGACCTGGTTCGTCAGGTCGCCGGCGACGCAGTATCCGGCCGTCACCAGCTTCGCGAGATCGGCGGCGGCAATGGCGCCGTCGGCCGTCGAGATCGCGGTGGCCGGATAGAACTGGTTGTAGCGCGTGATCATCGTGAGCACCTGGCTCGCGCGAGCCTCGGCGGCCTCCTGCTTCGCGTCGGTCATGGCGCTCGTCACGCTCGGGATCACGAGTGCCGCGAGCACACCGAGGATCACGACGACGATCAGCACTTCGATGAGTGTGAAGCCTCGCTTCTTCGTGAAGCCTCGCGTCTTCTTCTTCGTCCTCCGCTTGCCGTTGCTGCGCATCGAATGGTTCCTTTCGCTCAGGGTGGCGTCGCTCCCGGGACATCGCCCGTGAGCAGATGAAACGGTCGCAAGCGTTGTCGGCGACGCAAGAGGCTTGATTCATCGAGGCTTGACGCAATTCCGAGGGCGCCGCGCGGTCGGGTCGCTCCGTCGGCGCGGAGCGTGCGATCGCGATCGACTGCGCCGCTCGCGCGGCCCCTCCGGCGCGAACGCCGCCGCTTCCGCAGGATCGGCGGGGCGCGGGAACCGACGCTTCTCCACCAGGGAGGGAAGGAATCGAGGAACCACGCATGCCGTCCTTGCAACGAGCAGGATCACGAACGATCGGCGCACGCCGCAGGCGCGGCATGACGCTCATCGAAGGACTCGTCGCGAGCGTGGTGCTGGCGCTCGTGGCGGCAGGCGCCGCGATGGCGCTCGGCGTCGGCATCGGCGCCCAGCGCGACGCGCAGCGCCAGCTGCTCGCCGGCATCGCCGCGGAACAGCAGGTCTCCACGATCATGACTGCGCCGTACGCGGACTCGGACGACTACGCGGGCTCGGAGGCCGTCGGCGCCCTGCTCTCGCCGCCACGCCCCACCACCTCGGGAACGCTCGTGCGTGATCCGCTCGGATCGGCGTTCTCGGAGTTCGCGCGCACCACCACGGTGACCGCGACAACGCGGACCTTCGCTCAATACAACAACTTCTCGGTTCCTGGGTGGAAGATCCGCGTGACCGTGACGGACGCCGCCGGCCGCGTCTACGCGGACATCGAGCGCTTCCGGGCGGAGGAGATCCAACCGTGAGCGAGTCCCGTCCACGCGTCATCGCGTTTCGCCGCGGCGTCACGCTCATCGAGATCCTCATCGCGCTCGTCGTGGCGGCGCTCGTCGCCGGCAGCGTGGGCAGTCTGCTTTCGGTGCTCGGCGGCGCGCTGCGCGAGCAGGACACGCTCGCGTCGCAACTCGTGCGCACGGCGGGCGGACACGCGCGACTCTCGGACCACGTGCTGCGCGCTCGAGCGATCCTCGGATTGAGCGCGACGCAAGCCGTGTTCTGGGTGCCGAGCGAGGACTTCGTGCTGAGCAACCAGTACCGCGAGGCCTTCGACCAGATCAACGCGCGCGAACTCCGCTGGTACACCTGGATTCCGACGCAGAAGCGCCTCGTCATGTCGCGCACGATCGACCAGAACGACGTGACGGTCTACGAGCACACGACGAACTGGTCGTCGCTCTACAACTCGCTGACGACTTCGAACAAGCTCGAGACCGTCACGGTCTTCGACGGACTCACTTCCGCGTCGTTCTTCTCGGGCGGATTCGATCCGTGCACGACGCGCCGCGTGAACCTCGATCTCGTCTTCGACGCCGAGCACGGCGGACAGACGATTCGCGTCTCGGAGGCGATTCCGTTCCTCCAGGAGCACAAGGATTGCCCATGAGCGCCCTCGCTTCTCGCTCGATCACCACGCGCCGGCGCGGCGCCGCGCTCCTGCTCGCCCTCTTCGCAATGGCGGTGCTCGGCACCGCGGGATACGCCTTCGTGGCCGGCCGCGATCACGCGGTGCTCGCCGGCCGCAGCGCCGCCGCCGTGAACGAGGCGCGCGTGCTCGCCGAGAGCGGCCTCTCGCTCTCGAAGGAGATCCTCAAGAGCTCGGATTCGCAGTGGCGCACGAAGCACGTGCAGGGAGTGCTGCTCGACAACTACGCGCTCGATGGCGGCACGATCAAGGTCGACCTCGTCGACATCAACAAGCGAGCCGCGAATCCGAACGGCAACATCCTGCCCGACGCGACGACGACGGAGGTCGAGATCGGCGTGACCTCCACGAAGGGGGCCAGCCAGTTCCGTTCCG
>VGXK01000264.1 GCA_016873355.1 Phycisphaerae bacterium
TCATCGACTGCCGCACGTCGCAGGAGCGCGAGATCGCCTCGATCGAGGGATCGATCCATGTTCCCTTCCAGGACGTCTCGTCGCGCCTCGAGGAGATCCGCGCATACTCGGAGCGAACGATCGTGGTGCACTGCCACCAGGGCGGCCGCAGCCTTCGCATGACGGCGCTGCTTCGTCGCGAGGGTTTCGACGACGTGCGCTCGCTCGCCGGCGGCATCCACCTCTGGGCGCTCGACGTCGATCCTCGCGTGCCGACCTACTGAACGAACGGAGCCGCCTCGTCGATGCTGCGATGGCGCCTGATCACCGGAACGCTGCTCATCGCGGCGCTCGTGGCGCTCGGCGCGGCGGATGAAGCGATCGAGCGGACCGGGCGCCCGCCGGGAGGCGTGATCGGCGCGGCGATCGTGCTCGTCGTGATCCCGCTCATGGCGATCGAGCTCACGCGGCTGCTTCGAGGCGCGGGACTCGGCGCGTCGCTGCCGCTCTCGCTCGTGGCCGCGTGGGGAGGATTGGTGGCCACGGCCGGGATTCCGCTCCTGTGGCAATCCGGGGACGCCGCGGGAGCGGCCGCGAGCGGTGCGAGCGCCGCGTGGATGCCCTCGCCGGACACGGCGACGATCTCGATCACGGCGCTCGCGGCGGTCGCGTTCCTCTTCGCGGGCGCGTCGCGCCAGCCGCGCGGCGCTGCGGGAACGGTGGGATCCGCGCTCATCGTCTTCGTGCTGGCGGGAGTGCTTCCCGGGTACTGGCTGCGCGTGCGGGTCGACTACTCGATGCCGCTCTTCGTCGGCGCGATCCTGGTGGTGAAGGTCTCGGACATGGCGGCGTACTTCGGCGGCCGGCTCGCGGGACGGAACAAGCTCATTCCGTGGCTGAGCCCGGGAAAGACCTGGGAGGGTGCGATCATCGGCGTCGCCGCGTCGGGAGCGGCGGCGGCGGCACTTGCGCTGCTCGGCGAGGGCCGTCTCGGCGTTCCTTCCCCCGGATGGGCGGCGGTCGTCGGCATCGTGCTGGGAATCGCCGGCCTCTTCGGCGACCTTGCCGAGAGCCTTCTCAAGCGCGAGGCGGGGGTCAAGGATTCGGGCCGGATCCTCCCGGGAATGGGCGGAATGCTCGACCTGCTCGACTCGCTGCTCTTCGCGGGTCCGCTCGCGTGGCTGCTGCTGCGCCGATGACGACAGGTGCGGCGCGGCGAGCGTGGTAGGATCGCGCCCCGCACGTTCGTCCCGATGAGCCTCCTCCGCAACCTGATCGCCCTTCATCGCGTCGACGCCCAGGTCCGAGCCCTGCGCGGACGCGTCGACTCGGCGAAGCGGTATCTCTCCACGCAGGAGCGGCAGGTGGAGGATCTCGAGCACCAGGCGCAGGAACTCTCCACGCAGCTTCGCCAGCTCCACGCCCAGGTCGGCAACAACCAGAACGAGATGCGGTCGCTCGACGAGCGCATCGGCAAGATCCGCACCGAGCTCAACGCCACCACGAACTCCAAGCAGTACACGATGCTGCTCGGCGGTCTCAAGAGCGTCGAGAGCAACAAGCGCGATCTCGAGGAGCAGGCCAAGACGCTCGGCGAGAAGATTTCGCAGGTGCAGTCGAAGCTCGATTCGCTCCAGGGTCAGCGAACCGAGCGCGGCGGCCTGCGCGACAGCGCGAAGGGCGAGCTCGATCAGCGGCTCACCGACGTCTCCGAGCGCCTCTCCGAGCTCGAGCGCGAACGGGCCCGCGCCGCGTCCGCGATTCCGCCGAGCGAGCTGGCGATCTTCGATCGCGTGGCGTCGCTGCACGACGGCGAGGCGATGGCGTCGGTCGTCACGATCTCGGCGCGGCATCGCGAATACGCGTGCAGCGCCTGCAACTGCGAGATCCCGTTCGAGAGCTATTCGCGGCTGAAGGGCCATCCGAACGCGATCGTGCAGTGCATGAACTGCCAGCGAATCCTCCACCTGGAGCAGGTGGAGGAAGCGCACGCCTGAGCGACGGCACGCATCCGGGGCGCGTCACGGCACGGCCGAGCGCGCGACCGAGCCGAGCCTAGAGCGGTTCCTCCTCATTCGTAGCGATCTGGCGGGCTGCGACTTCGTGTGGCATCGTCGGGCTCCATCGGCGGATCCTCAAGATCCGCCTGCTTCGCCCTCCTTGCCACACTCGTCTCGCCAACGCCAGCTCGCTACGCCTGAGTCGTCACCGCTCTATGCGTACCCGAGGCGCTCGAGGTCTTCCTCGGAGAGGCCGTAGTGGTGGCCGATCTCGTGCAGGATGGTGATGCGGATCTCGCGGCGGACGCTCTGCTCGCCGCCGAGCTCGGTGCCGTCGTCGTCGACCCACGGTTCCCATCCGCCCGCCTCGTCGATGATGCCGCGCCGGAAGATCTCGATGCGATCGGGAATCTCCGGACGATCGGTCACGCTGCGTTCGGTGAGCGCCACGCCGCTGTGAAGTCCGCAGAGATCGTCCTCGTCGGGATCGAGCCCGAGTTCGCGCAGAAGCTTGCGGGACGGCGCGTCCTCCACGATGAGCGGCGTCTCGTCGAGCATGCGCTTGAGGCGCGCAGGCAGGCGATCGAGCTCCTCCTCGAGCAGCTCGTCGAAGCGTTCGCGCTCGTCGTCGTCGATCGTCATGGCGTCGGGCGGTGCGAGCGGCGCACGCGGAGTCCGCGCGAGCGCGTCACGGCGCCTCCATCGCGCCGACGAGCTCGGAAATGGAGCGCACGCCTTGGCGCTCGGTCCACGAGCAGAGCCCGCGCGCCACGCGGCGCGGCAGCTTCGGATCCACGAAGAGCCCGGTGCCGATGCCGACCGCCGTCGCTCCCGCCAGGATGAACTCCGCCGCGTCCTCCCAGCGCATCACGCCGCCGAGGCCGATGATGGGAATGGCCGCGCCGCGCGTGACGAGTCGATGCACGTCGTGCACCACGCGCACCGCGATCGGATGGATCGCCGGGCCGCTCAGTCCCCCGGAACCGCGCGAGAGCCGCGGCCTCCGTGTTTCCGGATCGATCGAGAGCGCGGGGAAGGTGTTGACGAGCGTGAGTCCGTCGGCGCCGCCGGCCACCGCGGTCTCGGCAAGTCGCACCAGGTCGCCCGCTCCCGGCGAGAGCTTCACGAAGATGCGCTTGTGGATCACCGCGGGACGCACGGCGCGGAGGAGGTCGGCGAGCAGTCTCGGATCGTCGCCGAACTGAAGTCCCGTGGCGGTGTTCGGGCAGCTCACGTTGAGCTCGATGAGCGCCGCTTCGCGGCGGCCGTCGAAGGCGCTCGCCACCGCGACGTAGTCGTCGATCGAATGTCCCGCGGCGGAGGCGATCACCGGGCACGGAAGCTGCGCCGCGCGCGGCAATCGATCCCGCACGAACGCCTCGACGCCCGGATTCGCGAGACCGATCGCGTTGAGCATGCCCACCGGAAGCTCGATCAATCGCCACGGTGCGTTCCCCGCGCGGGGCTCGCGCGTGATGCTCTTCGTGGTGACCGCGCCGATCTCCTCGAGCGGCAATGCGTCGGCGAACTCGTCGAGTTCCCCCGCCGTTCCCGCCGCGAGCACCACGGGATTTCGAAGCCGGACTCCCGCGAGCGTCGTCTCGATCCGCGGCGCCGCGTCGACCGTCACCGCCGCGCACCCAGGCTTCCGAGGATCTCCTCGTCGATCCCCAGGTAGTCGCACATGTGCTGCTCGTAGATCTGCTGATCGCGATCGCGCGAGAAGTCCAGGCGCATTTCGTTGATGACCTTGGTGCCCTGGCCGATCCATCCGTGCCAGGTCTCGGCGGAGATGTTCTCGTGGATCCACGCGCCGAGCGGCCCCTTGAAGGGAGGCGACGGCATCCTGCTCCCCGGCTTGCCGGTGCGCCGGCAGAGGAACGAGCCCGCGCCGGCCGCAACGGCGCCGCCGGCGCCGGAGGCTCCCGCGGCGCCCGCTCCGCCTGCGCTCCCC
>VGXK01000265.1 GCA_016873355.1 Phycisphaerae bacterium
TTACGAGATGAGAGCGGGGAACTCGAAGGTTCCCGCGAGCGACTCGGGTTTACGAAGTGACCCAACACGCGGCTGGCGATGGCCGCGTCTTCTTAGCTCTCGATCGGAGGGAACTTCCTGCATGTCGACGACGACGCTGACGCCGAGCTTGCTGCCGAAGGAGCGGCTCGCTACCGCCCTGGACGCACCCGTCTCGCAGGTTCGCGAATGGATGCACCGCGGCGTGATCCGGCCTGTCGAGCGGACGAAGGGCAACGCCGGCGCCGCGCTCTTCGGGCGCGACGATCTCAACCTCGGCGCCGTCCTGCGCGCCCTGCAAGACGTTCTCGGCGAGAAGAGCCCGCTGCCGTTCGAGCTGGCGCCGCAGATTCGCTCGATGTTGAGCGAGTGGGCGCGATGGAACGAGCTGCCGCGCGAGCCTCTGCCGATCCTTATCACGCGCGACAACGTCGCGATGCTCGTCCTCGTTCATCCGCGAGTGATCGCCGACGTCGTGCGTCGGCTTCGTGACGTCGCGTGAGTCGCTCTTGTTTTGCCCGCGAGCCGCAGATTGATCCTGCGCGTCGAGGAGGCGTACATTCGATGACCTTCGTCGAAGCTGCGCTCGACGTTCACGAGTTCCTGAAGACGCTGTCGCCGGAGCAGAAGCGCGAACGGCGATGCGAGCAGTGGCGACGCTACGGCTGCTCAGCGAAAGGACGAGAGCGTACGCACCGCTACGCGGCGACGCCGAAGGGGCGCGCGGCGAAGTTCTTGTACGAGGTCACGGTACGCGCTGCGCGCCGCGCGCCGCGCGGAGTCATCGCCGGTACACGCCGCGACGGCAGGCACAAGTTCAATCACTTCGACGGCTGTTACGCGGTCACGTACGCGCGTCCCGAGGATCGCGGCATTACGGCACCGAGCCCTGAACTCGTCGCCTTCGAGCAGTGGATGCGTCCAAACGAAGAGAAAGCGCGCGACGAGTACGGAGCGCTTCTCCGCAACGAGCGCGCGGCGGGACTCGCGAACGCGACGACACTTGCGGAGCTGGCGCGATGACGGTGGAAGCTACGTTCTCGCTCGCGCTGTATCTCCACTCGCGCGGCTTCGTGCCGACGCGGACGCTGATGCGAGACGGCCGCGCCGTCTACGTCTTTGCCGACGAAGCAGAAACGCACGTCAGCAGCTTCACTGCAGCCTGCGCGGCGTTGAACGCGTACGCTCGGTACGCCGAGCGCGAAGCCAACTCGTGAGCGCGCGGGCGTGACGCCCGAGCAAATCGACAGCAAGCAGAGCCTCCTGGCGAGCATCGTCACGGACGACGCCGCGAGCGCGATGTTCGACGCGCTCAAGCGCAAGCACGCCAAGAAGCCGGACGCGCTCGCGAAGGCGATCGACGAGCTGCTGACGGCGCATGACATCGACCCGAACGCCGAACCGCCGGCGTCGCGCGCCAGCGGCGCCGGCGAGCGCCCGAACGCTGAGCCGCCGGCAGAGCCGCCGCCGCCAGCGGCGGAGACGACACACGAACCGACGCCGCAGCCGGCGCACGCGTCGGGCGCAGCCGAGTACGTCGTAGGAGGATTTGCCCGAGTGCCGAACGTGTTCGTTGACCAGCTTCTTGCCGTCGCGTCCGCGCCTCTGCTGCGCGCCTACGTCGTCTGTTGCAGGCTCGCGGACCGAGGAGGCGCCTTCCGCATCGCGCATCTCACGCTCGCCAAGAAGGTCTACGACGCCAACGCGCCGCGGAAGGACGAGAGCGCGCGTCGAAGCGGCGAGCGCATCATGAGCCGACTCGTGGACGCCGGCTTGGTCGTCCAGCTCTCGGAAGGCGGCCCAGGCCGAACGAACACATATCGACTTGCGTCGCTCGTCACGCTCGACACGGAGCGCGCGCGCCGCCTCCTGGCGGCCCCGCTGACGAAGAAGCGTGATACCGGCCGCAGCGACCGGAGTGTACCGGCCGCGCCGACCGGAATGTACCGGCCGCAGCGGCCCGAGCTTACCGGTCACAGCGACCGCTCTATTCAGAGTAGAGACGTCCAGAAGGACGTCTCATACACGACTACTCACGAGGGCGATGGCGGCTTGATGCCGCCTCGCCCCTCGAACGATGGCGACGTAGAAGCCGCTACGAGGGGCGCTGACGCGCCCTGCGACGCTTCGCATGTCGACACTGCGCCCACGTCATTGCTGACGACTACAACGGCTCTGGCGGGCCGCGCCGCGGCCCTGGCCGGCGTCGAGTCGGAGGCCGCGAATGTCTGACTTCCGCGCGCCCGAGTCGAGCGTGTCGTCGAGTGCTGGGGCCGCGCTTGGCGGTGCCGTCGAGCAGCCCGAAGCCGCGATCGTCGCCGAAGCGCTCGAAACGGCGAGTGGTGATGACGCCAGCATCCGTAATCGCGACTCTCACGACACCGCCGCGCCGTCGGAGCGCCCGCGGCGCGACAAGTCGAACCGGCGCCGGAAAGCCGCGCACCTCGCGCCGGCGCGCCGCTGCGCCGAGCTGACGAAGGCGGGCGCCCTCTGTCCCGCGACGCCGTTGGTGAAGCCCGATCCCGACGGCACGACCCGCTGCGCGCAACATTCGCGCGACCCGGAAGTGATCGCGAAGCGCGAAGCCGCGCGCTCGCGCGCTGGGCTCGCGACCGCGCTGCGCCGGCTGCCGCCTGACATCGTGGTGAACCTCGACACGCGCGACGGCGTGCGCGTGCTGCTCAAGTCGACCGCCGAGAACGTCGTCGCCGGTCGTCTATCGCCAGGGCAGTCGAACGCCATCAACGGGATCTGTGGCACGGCTCTGAAGCTCGCCGAGCTTGAGCTGGCGGTGCGGATTGCCGAGCTGGAGGAGCGCCTCGCGGCGCAGCCGCGCGGGCCGCGCATCGTCGTCACCAGCGAAAGGAAGGAGGGCTGAGAGCGTTGCCGTCGATCAGTGAGAAGGTCGCGAAGCTCGAACGTCGCGTAGCCGAGCGCGAGCGGAAGATTGAGATCATCTTTCCGTCGTGGCTCACCGAGTTCATGACGTCGCCGAACGACGCGCTGGCGGCGCCGCCGCCCAACGCTACATCGCCCGCGCCGGAGCAGCAGTGTGACGACTGCGGGTATGTGATCCCTCGTCGAGCGCGGTTCTGTGCTGGCTGCGGCGTTGCCGTCGCGGAGCCGTCGCGGTGAGCGTGCCGATGGGCGCCGTGCTGCCCGCCTACATGACGCCGGCCGACGTCGCGACGATGTTGCAGGTTCACGAGCGGAGCGTCCTGCGCTGGGCTGCAGCGGATGCCTCGATGCCGGTGACGCGCCTTGGTGGTCGTGTCGTTCGCTTCGAGCGCGCAGCGCTGCTGCGCTGGCTGGAGCGAAAGCAGCCTCGATTGGCGCGCCGTTCAACGCACAGCGCAGCGCAAACCGCAGGCGACGCCGCGTAACCACGCGTCGCTACGACAACGCGCACCTGACTCTCGATCAGTCGCGCGTGTCGCGAGCCGCGTCGAGGCGCGCCGTCTGTCGACCTGCGGTGCCGGCCGCCGCGTCGTGCGGCGCCGTCGAGGCCGGCCGGTCGGGCTCTCCCTCGATCGCCGAGGGGCGCATGCCCCCCAAAATCGCGCGCGAGCCGCGCTCGTGGGAAGCGATTCGGAAGGGGCAGCACTTTGCTGGTCCCGCCCAAGCGGGCCGGCCGCGAGTTGGAGGAGCGATGCGCGCGATCCGCCTGAAACGAACGAAGCGACCGCGGCTGCGACGACGCCGGCTGCGGGTATCCGTGTGGCGACTTCTGTCGCCGCGAGCGCTGACGCGCCTGCATCGGCTGCGAGCGCTGCTGTACGAGTTGGACGAAGACCACACGACGAAGGAGAGAGCGATGGCCCGATCGAACGAAGGTAAGGAGACGCGATGAAAGCCGCCGAGAACAACACGAAGCCGAACGACAACGACTTGCTCGCGCGATTGCGCGCG